>JAAXQM010000223.1 GCA_012974295.1 Dehalococcoidales bacterium | reverse complement strand
GAGGACAGGGTGACTAAGAGCGTACCCTTTGACTGGGGTTATGGCTCAACTCCTCGCACTGCTAAGCTCAGGGACGGGTTATTCTGGAAAGCAGCGGTGACCAAGGAGTGGATAAACGTCGCTGCCGGGATAGGGAAATGCACCTTCCGCGAAGGGCAGAAAATTAAAGTTGACATGGACCGGGCGAGGTTGGTAACCAGGGCCTATAGGGAGACGGAGGGGCAGCCGTGGGCCATCCGCAGGGCGACGGCGGTCAAGAAGATGTGTGAGGAGATGCCCATCTTCATCAAGCCCGGTGAGCTTATTGTAGGTGATGCTAACGGTGCGCCGGACGAGATACGATGGTACCCCGAGGCCAGCGCATGGTGGATGCCTGATGGAGTTACCACTGGTGGTTTCTCCGAGATGGTAACCGAGGAGGAGAGGAAGGAGATCGTCGAGGACATCTGCGAATACTGGAAGGGAAGGTGCGTGCGGGATCGGATATATGACGAGATACCTAGCTTCTTAAAGCCAATAGTAGGTAGCGATCCAACCGCCACTAGCGTTTGCCCCCAGACCTGGGAAGAGAGCCGTGCCCTGCCCGGGTATGACTATGAGTCACTCTACAAGGAAGGCCTCCAGGCGAGAATTGACAAGATCGAGGTCAAGCTGAAGGAGTTGGAAGACAGAATAGGGGAGATGGACCCTGCTGAATACCTGGAGAGGAAGCATGAGTGGCAAGCCATGGCTATATGCGGCAGGGCCATAATCCGCTATGCCCAGAGACATGCTGAGCTGGCCAGAGAGCAGGCCATGGTGGAGAAAGACGGGGCCCGCAAGAAGGAATTGGAGGAGTTGGCCGACATCCTGGACTGGGTCCCGGCAAATCCGCCACGAGCCTTCCACGAAGCCCTTCAATTCATGTGGATAGTCGAGATCGTGGGACACTTCCTGACGATATGTGGAAATGGATGCGGCGTTAGGATTGATCAGGTATGGTGGCCCTACTACGAAGCCGATATGGAGGCGGGCCGGATCACCAGGGAGAAGGCGCTGGAGCTGGTGGAGTGTATGTGGCTCAAGGCTCAGGACATAGGGTCCCCCCCGGAGTGGCCTCCGATTTTCAGTGCCACCTCCGGCTTCGATGTGGGCTGGGCGCCTAACATCTGCGGAGCCGACGCAGATGGCAAGGATGTATCCAATGATTTGAGTTGCATTGCCCTGGAAGCGCTGGCCAACCTCCACATCAATCAGCCCCCTATTTGCCTACTCTACCACCGCGATATCTCGCCCGATGTAATGGAAAGGGCCCTTGACCTTATCCGGACGGGATCAGGTCAGCCATCGTTGCACAATCAGGACCTGCTGGAGAAGTGGTGCTATACGAGGGGCTGGTCTACTGAGGATGCCAAGAAGGTGCAGTTGGGGTGCTGCGTCAACCCCCACATCCGCGGCAGGGCGGTAACTGCATCGGGTATTGCCACTATGGGAGCCATATTCGCGGTCAAGCTGCTGGAGGAGGTCCTGGGATTGTTCGAAACCCCTGATGTACCCGGCAAGCCTGAACTCAAGGACCCGAGGCAGATGAGGTCTGCCAATGAGCTACTCGATTCCTTCTGTGGGCGGCTATTGTTCTATATTGATATAGGGGTGCACTCCTGGAACCTGGGACATCAGGTTGTCATCGAGTACAGCCCGGACCCGTGCAACTCCTTCCTCCTGGCCACAAGGAGCACGATACCTGGCCGTTTATGGTATTTTTAGGGGGGATTAACGTGGCTGACTCTCTGTCAGCTATTCAGAAGCTGGTCTTTGACGATGGGAAGTACACCATGGATCAGCTGATCCAGGCGCTGAGGGCAAACTGGGAAGACTATGAAGAGATGCGTCAGGATTTCCTGAACGCCCCCAAGTATGGCAACGACGATGACTATGCTGATGAGTGGGCAGTGAAGACCTTGACAAGAACATATGGCACGCTCAGGCAGGTCAAGGATGCCTGGGGTTGGCCCGTCACCATTGATGGCAGCACGGCAGCGGCCTTCCAATCGACAGGCCTTATGTGCGGAGCCACCCCTGATGGCAGGCTAGCCGGAACCTCCTTGGCTGACGGCACCGTGTCGCCCATGGCTGGGGCCGACAAGAATAGTCCCACAGCGGTTCTTAACTCAGTTGGCAAGATACCCTACATGCACAGCCAGCTCCTAAACCAAAAGTTCATGCCCCAGTTCGTAGAGGGTGAGAATAGGAAATTATTCGCCGAATATATTAGAGAATGGCATGAGAAGGGGACCATCCCCCACGTCCAGTTCAATGTATGGGATAGCGGGACGCTGCGGGATGCCCAGGAACATCCAGAGAAGTACACCGATCTCCAGGTGAGGGTTGCCGGTTACAGCGCCTTCTGGATCGATCTATCCAAGGAGACCCAGGACAGCATCATCGCCAGAACAGAGCAATCCATAGGGTGTTAGTGTATCTTGAATGGGGAATTCCTGTTTAACCTGTAAAGTGGATTATGCAGGACGACATTTCCGAAGTCCGGGGTGTGGTATTCAACATCCAGCGCTTTTCCATTCACGATGGGCCTGGAATAAGAACTTCTATATTCCTCAAGGGATGCCCCCTTCGCTGCGAGTGGTGTAGCAATCCAGAGTCGATGAGGCTAATCCCCGAGATAATTACCCGGGATATCAAATGCATCAGGTGCAGCAAGTGCTTCGAAGCCTGTCCTCAGCAGGCAATTACCATCGTAGAGAACAACCGGATTATCCAGTGGGAGAAGTGCAACTACTGTATGAAATGTACCGATGTATGCCCCTCGGGAGCGATTGAGGCCGTGGGCAGATACATGACTGTTGCCGAAGTG
>JAAXQM010000209.1 GCA_012974295.1 Dehalococcoidales bacterium | reverse complement strand
GTCTTCTATCTTCTTGCTCCGGTGTTCGTACAGGTTCACCCGCCGAAGCAACTCGGTTCCACGGTCTTCGGCCTCAGTGGAAGTTAGCCCCTTGAGACGGCCAAGGTAACGGATGGCGTCCAGCACACGAAACTTGCGCGGCAGCCCGCGTTCTTCTGGCAGGTAGCCAACGCTCTTTAAGACACTCCGGTCAGGCGGCGAGCCGAGGATGTTGACCGAGCCATCGTTGGGCCGGATGATATTGAGGGCCATGCGAATTGTCGTCGTCTTTCCCGACCCGTTAGGGCCGAGGAAGCCGAACATCTCACCGCGCTTTACGTCGAATGAAATGTCGTTGACTACGGTGCGCTGCCCGAAGGTCTTGGTCAGACCTTCTACTTGTAGAACCTGTTCGAGCATATTTATATGTACCCAGCTTGATAGGGGAAATCCAGGTCTATTGCGCTACCAGACCACCATCTATGGATAGCGGATGCCCGTTGATAAACGAGGCTGCATCCGAGCATAACCACACGACTGCCTGCGCAACCTCATCCGGTGTACCTAAACGTGCCATTGGGTTCGTGCCTATTACAACCTTCTCCATATCTGGATAAGTATCTATAAGGTGCTTAACCAATGGCGTATGGATGGCACTTGGGCAGACAGCGTTTACACGGATACCACTCTTGGCGTAATTTAATGCTGCTGCTTTTGTAAGCCCTATGACACCATGCTTACTTCCAACATAGGCGGGGTTGGGTCCGACGCCAGTTAATCCTGCCGTGGATGACATGTTAACTATGGATCCACCACCTTGCTTTCGCATTCGTGGGATCTCATACTTCATACAAAGCCACACGCTCTTGAGGTTTGTGTTTATGACCTGGTCCCAGTTCTCTTCACTGTACCTGGTAACAGAAGCGATGTCTCCCTCAACGCCAGCATTATTGAAAGCGAAGTCGAGCCGCCCATAGGTCTCAACTGCTTTATCAACCATATTTTCCACCTCGTCAGCTCGGGTAACGTCGGTCTTGACGAAGACGGACTCGAAGCCACTATCTTGGATGCTCTGCACTGTTTGCTCGCCTCCATCCACTGCGATATCGGCAACGACAACCTTTGTCCCTTCTGCGGCAAAGGCTATCGCAGTACTCCGACCTATACCAGAGCCCCCGCCCGTTACCACAGCTACCTTTCCTTCTAACCCGTGCATTTAATTATACCAACGAATAGCAACATATACGCTGGCGATTAACGCGCCTTGATAGTAATCACCCAAGTGATGTTATTGTCTCACCCCACATGCTGCTTAACCTCATCTGGCATCTCGACTTGCTTGTCTTCAGGCCTTCTTACAAGGGCGAGAGCCTCCATAGGACAGTGCGTAACACATACACCGCATCCGATGCATATGTCTACATCAACTTCGGCTATTTTATCCACCTTCATCGCGTTCACAGGGCAAATATCCTCACAGTCACCGCAGGCATTGCACTCCTCCTCCTTGACCTGTGGAATAAACGGCGACGAAACCATTGTTTTGGTTTTCAACTGGTGGAAACCTATGAACAAGGGACAGCAATCATCACAGCAATTGCATATGAAACCATCTATGTTAATGGTGTGAACCAGGCCATCCGCATTTGCCTTGTCCAGCAGCTCCAGAGCCTCATCCAAAGTGAGCTCGCGGCCCAGACCATGATCCACACACCATCGGGCGGTATCCCCTGTGTGAAGGCATGTCTCCAGCATGTGTTCACAATGATTTCCGGGGTCAACGAGCCAATGTGAGAGACGGCAGGGGCAGAAGGATACACTGAAGTAATCCTGGCTCCTTAGAAAATCGGCCAGGTTCTCCTCAGGACGGGCATCATCGGGCAGCACGTTCGGATGAGCCCAGACCGGTGCAAAAGGGAATCCTAATGTGCAGAGCCTATCCCTGGCCCACTCGAATTGGACTTGGTGCAGTGCTTTACCTAATTCCACATCATACGGAAACCTGATACCTCCAAAGAGGCCAGTCTCGGAAAGGCCCGGCGCACAACTCCCCAGGACCCGATATGTTGGGTCCTCCTTGACCGGGTCGATCCACATTGTACCTTTATTCGCCATAGTGTGGAGCATTTGCTTAAGTTTGTCCTTGTTCACACCTACCTTTGCTGAAAGCTCGTCCAGTGTTCCACCGGTGAGACCTATTTGGAGAGCCAGTTTAGTCTCTTCGGGGGTGAACTGAAGGCTAAGGAGCTTCATTAATGCGGGTGTCACCGATAAGCCAATCACATGCGGGTCTTCCCTGTTTATCATCTCTGCCAGCTCTTTATACATGTCCTCTTTTACCATTAGTCTACCTCCTAATAAAATTTATACGGTACGTGTGACCAAGAGTCTCCTTGCTTGGAGTTACTGAGTGGATTTTGAATACGCGTAGGGGAGCAAAATATCAACCCTCGGGCTCGTAACCGATGTCATTATAATGCTTAGCGGGAGGTTTTACAAAGAGTGGGATTAGGAAATGAGGTTGATGTGATATAGAGAAAAAGGATATGACCGTTGAAAAAGAGGTGCAGGATACTTCCTGCCGGGGGTCTGGGGTTGTCCCCCAGTTTCAGAAGTCCCCCAAGATTGGGGGATATAGTATGCATTGTTATAAGATGCCACCGAGTTCCTCTTCTCTTTTCAGAAGGAGAACATTCCTGGCGCCACTTTCAGTGGAATGGAGTGCGACAACAAGACCGGCAGGTCCTTTGTACGGTCATGTAATCTTCGGGTAGCCGGTGATTTCCGCAATTTTATTGTGCAGGGGTGAAAGTGTAGGATAAATCTTTGCATATACTTCATTGAATAACCTATTATAAAGTCTTGCGTTTTGCTCACGGGGGGTGAAGGTATGTGTTACTCTTACCATATTACTCACAGCCTCGGGGAAGTCATTGTAGATTTTCAAGGTAACAGCGGCATCGATGGCGGCACCCAGGGACGAAAGATTGCTTGTATGCAATCTGCTTGTGGGCAGGTTAAAAATATCAGCGGTGATCTGCATGATTTCATCGCTTCTTGATCCTCCACCACCGACCCTTAATTCCTTTATTTTTCGTCCAGAATACTTCTCTATTGTTTCACTCAATCTTCGTAATTCGTATGCAATGCCTTCAATAATGGCCCGGTAAATATGCGCTCTTTCATGTACCATAGAAAATCCTATTATGGCGCCCTTTGAGAGGGGGTCATTCTCACGCGGATGCCAAAAAGGTTGGAGAATCAAGCCCATAGCACCTGGAGGTATTTCCTCCATTTTTCTATCCAGCAGATCCTCTGTTTCTATCCCCAGTTTCTTCGCCTCTTCCTCCTCCCATTTAGCAAACTCTTTCCTGAACCAGGATACCATCCAGTATCCTTTACCTACAAAACCTTCTAATACCCAATGGTTAGGAATTGCTGATCCGAAAGTGTAGAATTCCATGTTTGGATGGGTTATATATTTACTGGATAGTAATTCGATTACCGCGGCTGTACCGTAGCTGATTTCAGCGATATCATTACTTATTGCACCAGCGCCCAGCAGCTCGGATTGTTTATCCCCGGCTCCAATAATGACGGGGAGCCCCTGTGGTATACCAAAATTCCTTGATCCATCTTCAGAAACCGTTCCTGCAATCTCAGCGGGTGATATAAGTGGGGGTAGCTTTTCTCTTTCAACTCCAAAAAGCTTGAAGATAACTTCCCGTGGATGCCATTGGAACCCCTTGAAATCGATGGGTAATAGCCCCGCTATAGAGGAAGTATCCTTAAATTCGTTGGTTAATGCGTGAAAGATATAGGATGAGATAGTGAGGAACATATGTGTTCTATCATAATTTTCCGGTTCGTACTTTCTTAGCCAGTTAAACTTCGATCTTCTCTGATAGTACTTTAATTTCGGTGTCATTCTCGAAATCTTGAATACAAGGGATAGAAGGGCTCCACCGGGGAGGCTAAGACCATCCGTTTTACGCTCATCAAGCCAGGAAATTGCGGGGCGAACCGGTATGCCATCTTCGTCAACGGGCACAATGGTTCCTCTGTGGGTTGTAATGGCAACCGCAGCGAACTGATTAATAGGGACACGAGAATTTGCCACCGCATTCTGTGTTACTTCACGGGTTATTCTCAGATATTCCGCCGCATCTTGCTCGGCAAAATTGGGTTGTGGAGCGAAATGGGGGGGCACAGGACATGCCTCACCGTATACCTCATTCCCCTTCTCGTCGAAGATGAATGCCTTTATATTCTGCGTTCCCCCATCAATAACAATAAAATGCTTCATCTCTTTGCCTTCATTTGTTCACGAAGGAAATAAGCCCCCCCACTCTTGGTGACCGATTCCTTAGTCTCTTTTTATATCTCCCCCTGTATGTTTCTTGCCAGTTTCTCTTCATTCATCGATGATTCGCTCTGCAACTATCTCAGTAATATCTTTCATATCTAAACCGGATAAGACAGCTTTACAGGTAGGGCATGCTGAAACGTAAATATCGGCAGCAGTTTCCTTGAGTTCACAAATGCGCATTGCACTCACCTTATCGGTGAGGTTGCAATCGCCAATTCTCGCACCGCATAATCCGCCGCAGCAATGTGTATCATCTCGCGAGTAGACCGGCTCCTTTATCTCGAATCCCAGTTCTCCAAGCACCTCGCGTGGAGCTGCAGAAATGCCTAAGTCGTTTACAAGGATACAAGGGTCATGAAAAGTTGCAGTAATATTTGCCCTGTTAACCTTGAGCTTACCTTCTCTGAGGAGCGTATTGAGGAATTCCGTGACGTGAATGAACTCTACCTCAAGATCAACTCCGATTTCGTGATATACCTCTGTCATCATTTTCATACAATTAGGACAGTCTACAATAATCTTCCGCAGTTTCCTCTTTACGATCTCTCCTTTCATTTTCTGTGCTGCCTGCTTGAATCCTTCTGTGTCTCCAGCATAGTAAAGAGGAGAACCACAGCAGATGTCAGCACCGCCGAATTGCTGAACCTGTCCTTTACTGACCGTGATTATCTTATCCATTGCCTCCAGTAATTGTTGGTCCTTGTAAGCAGAACAGGAAACGAAATATCCGAGGTCACCCGTTCCTTTTTGAAAAAGCTGCCGCTCACCATTGGGATTGCCAAACTTCATGAATGTCTCTACTCGTTTCCTTATCTCGTCCGGAAGCATGCCTGCCTGAAAGGCTTCGCTTCGGCCTCTCTGAATGAATTTCCTCAGGTCATAATTCTCGTAGATACAGTGTGTTTTACATGCTCCACACATGGAACTACGGAACATTACTTCAAAGAATCCTTGTTCGTCTTCAAGAAATGACTTCTCCTGGTATAAAATAAGACGAGCTATTTTCTGGGGCGTAATCGTTTCACTTCCCGTAGCAAGATATGTGGGACAGCTGTGCTTGCACATATTGGCACATAGCGCACAATTCGTAAGCTGTTCCAATTCCTTTTTAGATTCCATATCCGATAAGCTTTCCTCTGTTAAGGATACCATTCGGGTCTAATGCAGATTTAATACTCTGCAGTAATTCCACCCCGCTAGCACCCATCTCTTGTTGCATGTACTGCATCCTCCAGTATCCAATTCCATGGTGATGGCTAATTGAGCCGTTGTTTTTCAGTGTGGCTTCCATAGCAGCAGTCCATGTGTCCTGGTAGTAACGGTACGGATCTTTTGGAAAACCGGCGAATGTGATATATAGGCAGGCTCCCTCCGGGTAAAAATGCGAAAAATGCCCCGATACTAATAATGCATCATCTACTGCCTTCATTGAGGCGATCATATCCTTATAGAGATTAGTAGCATCTTTAAATAAAGAAACAACCTCAACCGTGTCTACAATTGCTCCCTGCTGCATTACGACAGGACCCAAGCCTATATCGAAACGTTTCTCAAGCCATATATCAACTGGATTCTCTCCCAAGGGCTCCCCACCGTATTTTTCGGCAATTCTCTTAATTACGTTTCTCTCGAACGACACGAAATCTGAATCACCTTCGGAGACGAAGATGACTGTTACTCTGCTCTTCTTTTCATCGAAGTACCTTTCACTCTCAGCTTCATCAAATATTCTTACTACTGCAGGTCTCGCATCTCCCCTTAAGACTATTCGCACTACGTCTAGTGCAACCTCAATGGAGGGGAAAGCAAACGACTGTTTTACGATCGCTTCCGGCAAAGGGTGAACGGATAACGTGGCTTTTGTTACGATACCCAGAGTCCCTTCACCGCCCAAGAAAAGGTCTTTAAGTGAGGGCCCGGTAGAGCGTCTTGGAACCGGGTTAATAGAAAGAAGATTTCCATTGGGGAGCACCACCTCCATCCCCAGGACCATATCCTCTATTTTCCCATATTTCGTAGAGAACTGACCCACAGCTCGTGTTGAGATCCATCCGCCCAGTGTGGAGCAATATAGAGACTGCGGAATATTTCCCGATGAATATCCCCTGTGATTCAGCTCTCGCTCGAGATTTGCTCCAATAATTCCAGCTTCGAATTCAGCAACGAGAGACGTTTCATCCAGGCTAATAAACTTATTCATTCTCTGAAGGTTCATGATGGCGCTCCCATTTATCGGGATAGCACCACCGAGCACGCCCGAACCGCCGCCGAATGGGGTTATGTTGACCTTATATTCATTAGCGTATTTCAGGATGCCCTGTATTTCCTCACTATTCTCGGGAGATATGACTGCGCAGGGAAGCGATGGCAAATTTCCATGCTGTGAAAGGAATATCCCGTATAACCAGTAGTCAAGGCTGTAAGAAATGAGGTCACATTCCTTTACCGAAACATTTTCCTTACCTACAATCTGTTTTATTTTTTCGATAAACTCGTAAGGCACCTCTTCTGTTCTCGATAGATATGTTTTGAT
>JAAXQM010000045.1 GCA_012974295.1 Dehalococcoidales bacterium | reverse complement strand
TGGGCAGTTGCCCTGAGTCGCCGGCCGACCATTCTTCATTGTAATGGACTTCGGGTTCTTGATCTCCACCTTTTTTCGGCACTTCATACAATAAGCTTGCATTCCATCCTCCTTTCGAAGTCTGCCAAGAGACTAGCACGTTTAATTACATCTGTCAATAGGTACGGGACAGTATTTTACAATTTGCCCCAGTTACTGTACTAACTACCACACCTAGTAATAGCTGGTATGCATATTATTTTGGCCAATCCGGCCAGTCGTTCGTTACACTGAGTGTCCACTGTGGGGTTCGGCGTTCGAGCCAGGCCATAACACCTTCGATCGCGTCGGCGCGTCCCATAAGGTGATGATGCAACTCGGTCTCTCTTCGACCGACCTCATCACGTGTGAGGGTCATGCTCTCCCATAGCAGTCGTTTGGTAATACCGACCGAGAGCGGTGCAGTATTGATCGCGATGTCACGGGCTATTTCAAGAGCTGTAGGGAGCACCTCATTGGCAGGTAAAGACCGACTGGCTATCCCCAACTCTACAGCCTCGGCACCACTCACTTTGCGACCTGTAAGTAGGAGATAGGCAGCGCGCTCTATACCGATGAGCCTGGGCAGAGTCCAATGCGAATATGAATCGGGCATCATACCGCGGCGAACCTGAAGTACGCCGTACTTCCCCTCATTGGCGACGATTCGCATATCGCATTGAAGCGCAAGTGTAAGGCCGATCCCGACTGCGTGCCCATTCATGGCTGCTATAACTGGTTTGCGCACCTCCCACGCTTGCGGATCAACGCCCGCGGCACTGAAGGTCGCTTGGTCCTGTTTAGCAAAGGTGTTTTCCCCCATGCTCATATCAGCCCCGGCGCAGAATGCTCTCCCGGCTCCTGTAAGCACCACCGCCCGAATGTTGTCGTCTTGGTCACAGGTGCGGTACGCGTCGCCTAATTCAATACCCATCTTCATGCTATACGTATTGAGATGCTCTGGACGATTCAGTTCAATGATGGCTACTGCGTCTATGATTTCAAAACGAATGTCCTCATAATTCATCGCTTATCCCTCCTTCGTCCAGATGCCATCTAAAGGAAAATTATGGGCTCACTTCTCTAGTTTAGCTATTCACAAGACCCGTAGCGACCTCAGTCGCCTGCGCAATTATCCCATCGAATAGGTCCTTAACGGTGGGGATGTCATGCACCTGTCCGATTCCTTGCCCACAGGGGACAATACCTGCATCCAGATCGCCTTCAAAGTACACCTTTCGGGCACTTTCCCCGGAAGCGATCTTAATGAGTTCTTCAAAACCAGCGTCTGTTGCCTCTGCCTCTGCGCACCGGGTGGCGGCGGCATTGATCCAGACTCTGTGGGCGGCAATAGTCTTCATAATGATCATCGTATCTAACTCGGTCGCATTGAGGAGTGCCTGTTTCAAACGATCATGGATGGGACACTCCTTTGTTGCTAAAAGGCGCGTTCCTATAATTACCGCCTCAGCTCCAAGAGACAGAACGGCTAAAAATCCGCGGCCATCGACAACACCGCCGCCGCCGATAACCGGGACCTTTACCCCCTTAGCAATTGTGGGAACCACTACTATGGTGCCAAGATCGAACTTGCCTGTGGCTCCACCCATTTCATAACCGACTACTGTAACTATATCGGCTCCCAAACTTTGCGCTTTAAGGGCATAACGGAGCCCTATGCATTTGTGAATCCATATCATGCCCGTTTCTTTAAAACGCCTGCACAATTCCTCCGGTGGTGCAGTATGACCGGAGGTTTCTACAATCTTAGCCCCTTTGTCAATCATTATCTCCGTATATTCACTCTGGGAAACGGGAAACTGGGCGGGGAAGAAATTGAGGTTCACAGAAAAAGGCTTATCGGTCAACTGCCGTATCCTGTCGATGGCCGCTGCGAACTCATCCTTAGTCTGGTACATGATTGAGGCAAGGGTGCCCATCCCCCCTGCACTGGATATAGCAGCTGTAAAATCTGCATCGCTGATCGACATCATAGTCCCGCCGATAATGGGATATTTGATTCCAAGCATTTTGGTGATTCTTGTTTCAAACATTGATTACCCTCCTTACTCTAGTGACAACCTTTGCTGTTGTATGGTATCAGAATATTTGATTAGTAGCGAATCCCTTTCTCTATCGATAAAATCACCCGGCGAGCGGGTGCTGGTGCCCAACGTATAAACGAGTTTATTGGTCTCTGAGGTCATAATGATGCTTCATTCGTTACGTGGCCAAAGTCTAGGTCACGTTAGATAGTTTTTACCCAATTAACGGCATTTGAGAATATATGGAAGCCATCACCGTATTCCTTTCGGGGCTCCCTTGTCCATCGGGGATGCTGTGTCCAGCGGATAAAGCGTTCCGGATGTGGCATTAGGGCAAAGATTCGCCCTGAGGCATCGCAGATACCTGCTATATTATCTATGGAACCATTTGGATTATAGGGGTAGCCAGCTTCAATATTTCCAATTTCGTCAGAGTAAGACAGGGTGATATTCAATGTCCCGGGTGCAGCTACTATCTTACCCTCCCCGTGGGCTACCGGGAGATACATCGAGCGTATCCCGCGGGTGAATATGCAGGGGCTAGTTTCATTGACGCGTAAATAGACCCAGCGACATTCAAACCTACCCGAATCATTACCTGCAAGCGTCAACGTATGATTGATCTCAGCGGTTGCCGCTGCTAGAATACCCGCTTTTACCAGAACCTGAAAGCCGTTACAGATTCCCAAAATGAGCCTACCGTCGTCTACAAATTGCTGTATCTCCTCTCCCAGTTTCAGCCTCAGTTCGTTTGCTAGGATTTTCCCCGCAGATATATCATCGCCATAGGTGAAACCGCCGGGAATGACCATTATCTGGTAATCGGAAAGGATCTTCTGACGACGGATGAGTTCGTATACATGTGCTATATCCACCTGCGATCCGGCTTGCTCGAAGGCAAATGCAGTTTCCATATCACAGTTTGTCCCCGGGGCTCGTAATATTAGTGTCTTCACACTGGCCATAATATCTTACCAGCGAAGAGGTTTCTGCCAGGCCTCTTTTAGTTCCGAAAGCGTAGCGGACAGAACACTTTCTCCACTGAGCCCGAAAACCTCAAGCTTCTTGGTGCCTATGACTTCACCTATGGCGGCGCAATCGACTCCAGTCATCATTTCCTCGAACTGATGCGTATCCTCCGGTGCTATCTCTACTAAGAAGCGTGTATTAGACTCTGAGAATAGTACTATATCATCTCGAATATTTCCGGAACTTAGGTTGCCCAGGGGAACTTTCTCTAGCTGTATTACCATACCAAGCTCCCCGGCAAAGGCCATTTCAGCAGCCGCTACACCGAGGCCGCCTTCGCTCAGGTCATGGCATGCCCTCACCAGGCTTTTCGCAGTAGCGGTACTGAGGGCGTCCATCAGACGCTTCCCCTTCTTAGGGTCCACCTTGGGCACGCTGTTGCCTACAAAGCCATGGATTCCGTAGTAATGCGAGCCACCCAATTCATCATGGGTTGTGCCTATAATATAGATCAGGTCACCTTTCTGCTTGCAGTCCATAGAGATCGCTTGCTCCACATGCTCCATTACTGCGACCGCCGAGATTAGGAGCGTGGGGGGAATGCATACGCTGTCTTCACCTGCTTCATACTCGTTATAGAAACTATCCTTACCGGAAATGAAAGGGGTCTCATAGATCAGCGCTATATCGTAACAGGCTTGTGCAGCACGCACCAGACTACCCAGTCTATCTGGCTTTTCAGGATTGCCCCAGCAGAAGTTATCCAGCAGTGCCACCTTATTCAGGTTGCCTCCTACGGCTATCACCTGACGTAAAGCCTCGTCTATGGCAGAGGCAGCCATCCAGTAGGGATCGATGTCCCCGTATTTTGGATTGATACCGTTAGAAACGATAATTCCTATATCAGAATCGAGTATGGGTTGGATAATGGCAGCATCACCTGGACCATCATTATTTGCTCCCACCAATGGCTTTAGCACACTGCCACCCTGTACCTCATGGTCGTATTGACGGATCACCCATTCCTTGCTGCAAACGTTCCACGAGCTAAGGATTCTTAGTAGGTCCCTATGTAAGTCGGGCGGGTCGGAATTATCCGAAAAATCAGGCTCCGCATGCTGCGGTGGCTCCCATAGTGCTTCTCTCTCCAGTTGCGGTAACCCGTGATGCAAGAAATCCATCTCAAGGTCGCCGACGAGATTGCCATCATAGAAAAGCTGGAGCCGGCGGTCATTTGTAAACTCTCCGATGACTGTCGCTGTTACATCCTCGCTGGTACAAAGGTCGATCAACTGATTAACAGTGCTTGGCGGGGCCGCCAATACCATGCGCTCCTGGGATTCGGAAATCCATATCTCCGAATAGGAGAGACCTGAATATTTAAGAGGTACTCGTTCCAGATAAACCCGTACACCGGTATCCTCCGCCATTTCTCCCACTGCAGATGAAAGTCCACCACCACCACAATCTGTAACCCGTCTATATAGGCCCCGGTCGCGCGCTTTGAGGAGGACATCAATGAGCTTTTTCTCAATGATTGGATTACCTATTTGAACGGAACTGGAAGAAATTGCCTCGGAATCAGCGGTAAGTTCTCCCGAGGCGAAAGTGACCCCGTGGATCCCGTCACGCCCCGTGTTCCCGCCTACCAGGACGACTAGATCACCCGGTTGTTGCTGGCCTTGCTGACTCATGCTCTTCGGCAAAAGCCCTATCGTGCCGCAAAAGACAAGGGGATTCGCTACGTATCGCTCGTCAAATAATATGGCACCATTGAGCGTGGGAATACCGAGACGGTTGGCATAGTCGGCTACACCAGCGCGAACGCCTTTAAAAATACGGCGGGGATGAAGTACTCCCGGGGGTAAACTCTGGTACGGAAAGTCGGGGGGGCCAAAGCAGAACACATCGGTATTTAGAATGGGTTTTGCGCCCAGTCCCGTGCCCAGGGGGTCACGGATAACCCCGCCAATACCGGTGGCTGCCCCGCCGTAAGGCTCCACTGCAGAGGGATGATTATGAGTTTCCACCTTGAAGCAAATTGCGTAGTGGCCATCTAAATCTATTACACCAGCGTTATCACGAAAGACGGAAAGGCACCAGGGTTTATCCAGTTCCTCGGTAACCCTTATGATTGTGCTTTTCAGCAGGTTGTCGATAACAAGCTTGCCCAGCTTGATCTTACTCTTGAATGTTTTATGCACGCAGTGCTCGGACCAGGTTTGTGCCAGGGTTTCCAGTTCAATATCTGTAGGATCGCGGCCTAATTGGGAGAAATAACCCTGGATACGCTTCATCTCGCTTAAATTTAACCATAACCTGTTTTTACTAAGCTCGATTAGCGCTTCATCGTCCAGGCTCTGCAGATCAATAGATTCGAGAGAGAAATCATATGAGGTGGATGGCAGAGAGGCTGTTTCACTTTTCGTGACTATGTGTTGAATAACAGTATTTACCAGAAGCTTGTCGGATATAGTTTGAAAGGCCTGTTCCGATAGTTCACCCCATAAAAAGTATCTTTTGGCCGTTTTCACCGAGTCAACTGTGGTTATACCCAGGTCCCGTATTCCCTTAATAACGCTTTCCTCCACCGGGTCCATTACACCGGGGTTATATGCAACCTCGATGACATGGGCGTGCTCACCATGAGGGGGAGGGGCATCCGCGATGGAATATTCTTGAACTACAGGATCGGCCAGTAGCTCTTTACATAATCGGCCTATCTCAGCTTGGCTTATGATTCCCTCTAAAAGATATATATCGCTAACCCTGGCACGTTCAACCGTAGTAATTCCCAGGTCGCGAATGTCCTTGAGTAGCCCTGCACCTCGTGGGTCGGGCAGTTCGTCTTTTACCGATACGGCGATACGAAACAAGTAATTCTCCTTATTATGGGAGGGGATTATACACGAGCTTATGATACATGAACTTATAGAACCGGGCAACAGTTTGGCGTGTGTTTAGGTTGTGGATTATTTATATCTAATAATAGAAGCAAATTAGTTGTTATCTTGTTCTCTATGTTCTAACAGGAATTCCTCTTTCAGCCAGGTATTCTTTGGCCTGGCTGATCGAATATGTCCGGTAATGGAAGATACTGGCGGCGAGAACGGCATCGGCCTTGCCAGTGATCACCGCCTGATAGAGATGTTCCAGATTGCCAGCTCCACCACTGGCAATGACCGGCACTGTTACTGCTTCGCTGATAGCGGCGGTCAGCTCCAGGTCGTATCCCGCCCGATGGCCATCGGCATCCCAGCTGGTAAGGAGCAACTCTCCAGAGCCAAGATCAACTGCCTCTTTCGCCCACTGGATGGCATCAATCCCGGTTGGCTTTCGACCCCCGTGAGTGCAGACCTCCCATTTGGGCATCGTTCCATTTCCTGTTCTCTTGGCATCGATGGCGACGACTATGCACTGAGAGCCGAACCTCTTTGCCCCTTCGTTAATTAGTTTGGGGTTGAGCACTGCAGCCGTGTTAATGGTTATCTTGTCAGCACCGGCCTCAAGCATGTGTCTCATATCGCCAATACCGCGCAGCCCCCCGCCTACGGTGAGTGGAATAAAGACCTGCTCTGAAACACGCTCAACAACTTCGACCATGGTATCCCGGCCTTCGGGTGTAGCACCAATATCGAGAAAGACCAGCTCATCGGCGCCCTCCGCGTAGTAGAAAGCGGCAAGCTCTACAGGATCGCCAGCATCGCGGAGCTCGGTGAAGCTGGTGCCTTTAACAACTCGACCTGCTGTGACATCAAGGCAGGGGATTAGCCTCTTCGTTAGCAATTATATCGTCCCTATACCGATCGCAGTGCCATCTTTAAGAAGTTATCATACATCCTCAAGCCATCCTCCCCGCTCTTCTCCGGGTGAAATTGCGTTGC
>JAAXQM010000286.1 GCA_012974295.1 Dehalococcoidales bacterium | reverse complement strand
TCATTGCCCCGGCCCGGGAGTGGGGGATGACCAGGGAGGAGGAAATCTCCTATGCTAAGAAACACGATATCCCCATCTCTGTCGGGAGTGTATATTCCGTAGATGTGAACCTGTGGGGGAGAAGCATCGAGTGTGGGGTTCTCGAAGACCCCTGGGCCGAGCCCCCGGAGGAGATCTACGCCCTGACTCGCTCTCCCCAGGCTGCTCCGGACAAGCCCTCTTATGTGGAGATCGGCTTCGAGCGGGGGGTACCGGTAAGCCTTGATGGGAAAAACCTGGATGGCGTCTCATTGATCCAGCAGCTAACCGAGCTGGCCGGCGAGCATGGTGTGGGACGCATCGACCACGTGGAGAATCGGCTGGTGGGCATAAAGTCGCGGGAGATTTACGAGGCGCCTGCAGCTATGGTATTGCTTATGGCTCATGAAGCCCTGGAAGCGATGACCCTTTCCAGGGAGCAAATGCGTTTTAAAGAGAGGGTAGCACTGGAGTATGCCGACCTTGTTTATAATGGGCTGTGGTTCACCGCATATCATCAGGACCTCGCTACCTATGTCGAAAGCTCGCAGCGTCATGTCACCGGCACAGTGCGGGTGAAGCTACTGAAGGGGAAAGCGACGGTTGTGGGGCGAAAGTCACCCAAGTCGCTATACAGCTTCGGTCTGGCTACCTACGAAGAGGGCGATGAGTTCGACCAGAGCGCCTCGGTGGGATTCATCCAAATCTGGGGGCTGCCGATGAAGACCCAGGCCCTGGTTCAGGGGGTGGAGCAACCGGGAGGGGCAGGGAAGTAGTAGGAGAGAGCAAAAAGAGGGAGGGGAAATGAACCCTATGCGCGACCGTTTCACAAAGGATGTAGATAAGTCGGTAGAAAAGTATACGTCATCCATCTCCTACGACAAGCGCCTGTATAAGCAGGACATCGCCGGCTCCATTGCCCACGCCAGAATGCTGGCCAAGCAGGGCATCATCTCGGAAAAGGACGCCGAGCGTATCGTTATGGCGCTCACCTCCATTCGCGATGAGATCGAGCAGGGCTCTTTCGTCTTTCGCGATGACCTGGAAGACATACATATGAATATCGAGGCTCGATTGATTGAAAAGATTGGGGATGTAGGCCGGAAATTACATACCGCCCGCTCCCGCAATGACCAGGTTGCCCTCGACATGCGCCTCTTCGTAAAAGAGGCTATTACACAAATCATAGTGGATCTCAAAGGATTACAAAGCGCTCTTCTCGATGTTGCGGAGGCAAATAGGGACGAAATTATGCCAGGTTATACCCACCTGCAGCGGGCACAGCCGGTGCTTTTCGCCCATCACTTGCTGGCCTATTTTGAGATGCTCCAGCGCGATGTGGAGCGCTTCCGTGACTCCCTCAAGCGCACTGATGTCCTGCCACTGGGGAGCGGTGCGCTAGCCGGCGTGCCCTATCCCGTCGATCGCGATTTTCTAGCCAGGGAGTTGGGATTCAGCCGAATAAGCCAGAACAGTATGGATGCTGTCTCCGACCGCGACTTCATCATCGAGTTCCAGGCTACGACGAGCATTACGATGATGCACCTGTCGCGCCTCGCTGAGGAGCTCGTTCTGTGGTCCTCTGCGGAGTTCGGGTTTATCGAGCTTGATGATGCCTATACTACTGGCTCAAGTATCATGCCACAGAAGAAGAACCCGGATGTAGCCGAGCTGGCGCGGGGCAAAACGGGCCGTATTTACGGCAACCTGATGGCGATGCTGACCATAATGAAGGCCCTGCCACTTTCCTATAACCGCGATATGCAGGAGGATAAAGAAGGATTCTTCGATACCGTGGACACCATTCTTTCAACCGTGGAGGTATTTACCGGGATGGTGAGTACACTAACGGTAAAGGGTGAGGTAACTCGCCGTGCTGCCGATGAGGGCTGTATCCTGGCCACCGACCTGGCAGACTACCTGGTGGGTAAAGGAGTACCATTCCGTGAAGCGCATGTCATAATGGGCAGATTGGTTCACTATGCGGTAGAGAAGGGAAAGACATTGAGGGATTTGAGCCTTGATGAGTATAAAAGCTCCTCACATCTCTTCGAAGAAGACGTGTACAACGTCACTGCTGAGACCTCCATCGCAGCACGAAATGTCCCCGGCGGCACTGCCCCGGAGCAGGTAGCGCAACAACTAACTAGAGCGAGAAAAATTGTCCAGGGCGGAGATGGTTAGTAGAGAGATCAAGATAGCCCCCTCCATACTCTCTGCTGATTTCGCCCGCCTCGGCGAGCAGGTTGCTGAAGTGACTACGGCGGGGGCTCATTACATCCACGTCGATGTCATGGACGGGCACTTCGTTCCCCAGATAACCATCGGCCCTCCGGTAGTGGCAGCAATTCGTCCTTGTACAAATTTGACCCTCGATGTCCACCTGATGATTGAGAGACCGGAGCTTCAGCTTGAGCAGTTCGCCCGGGCGGGGGCAGACATCCTCACCGTGCACGCTGAGGCTTGCCCCGATCTCCGCAAAGTAGTGGAACAAATTAAGGGGCTCGGTGTCAAAGCGGGGGTGTCTCTCAACCCGGCGACCCCGCTCGCCATGATCGAAGAGATTCTTCCCGCCATCGATCTGGCGCTCATGATGACCGTCAACCCTGGATTTGCAGGGCAGGCCTTCATCGAGGAGGTTGTAGATAAGATCGCCCGTCTCAGGCAGATACTGGATGAGAGGGGATTGGCCTGCGAGCTGGAGGTCGATGGGGGCATCTCGGCCCAAACAGCGCCCGGAGCAGTCAGGGCGGGAGCGCAGGTGCTGGTGGCGGGTTCGGCGATCTTCAACCGACGGGAAAGCGTGGGAGATGCAATTGCCAGGCTCAGGGCGAGCCTTGGCGGGTTAACTGACTAGCTTATATTGAGTCCTCAGGCACCTGGTACAGATATTGACCCGCTTTTTTTTACCATTGAGTACTAGCGTCTTCTTCTGGCTGTTAACACTCCATTGCCGATTAGTACGCCGCTTGGAGTGGCTAACATTGTGCCCGAACTGAGGTGTCTTACCACATACATCACATTTCCCCGGCATCACATCCCCTTTGACCGAACAATAGTTTTACAGTAGAATTGACCAAATAAGGATACCATATATAGGTGCTTTTCGCAACAAGGAACATGATGAGGATAATAGATGCCTGTAGCGGGCAAGAGCTGGTCCGGATATTTGGTAGTGCCACGTTGTGGTTGGAGCGAAATGCCGACCAGATAAACTCCCTCAACGTCTTTCCCGTGCCTGATGGCGATACGGGAATGAACATGCTCCTCACCATGCGCTCAGCGGTTGAAGAAGCATCCCGCTCCACAGATAAGAGTGCCTCTGCGAATGTGGAAGCGATCCACTCGGGTCAACCCCATTATAACTACATCATTTCCGTTGAGTAATACCCATGGATTTAGCTACGCTTCGAAAGATATTAGAGCTGGAGCGAAGCAAAGGCTATGGGGATAGTGCTGTCCTCGGGGGACTGGATCGCTACCTTCAACGCTGGTCCAGTGAACTTCCCAAAAACGTACTCCCTACCAGCTATGCGAGTTTGGGCATCGAACAGCGGGTGGAATGGGTGGAAGGCATGCTGCATTCACTGGATAAAAAGAAAGTTAAGGCTCGAAGCGGGCCAGTCCGCAGTGCAAAGAAAGTCAAGGCTCGAAGCGTGCCAGTCCACAGCGAAAAAAAAGCGGCAGTAAACGAAAACCTGGATGCGCCAATCGACACCATAAAAGGGCTCAGCACCAAGCTGTCCCCGAAGTTCCGCAGGCTGGGTGTCGAGACAGTGCGCGATATGCTCTACTTCTTCCCCCGTCGCCACATCGATTACAGCAAGCGTAAAACCATTGCTGAGCTCGGGATCGGCGATGAGCAGACCGTCATCGCCACGGTTTGGCAGGCACGGGAGACCATCCTCGGAGGGCGGCGTTCTACCGAAGCCATCGTGGGCGATGAGAGTGGCAACATGAGGGTAGTGTGGTTCAATCAACCGTATCTTTCCAGGCAATTGCGCACTAACTCGCAACTAGTATTGAGCGGTAAAGTTAGCCTGTTTAAGGGAATAAAGGTTTTCCAGTCGCCGCAATATGAGCCCCTGGCCAGCGAAGATTTGACACATACCGGACGGCTTATCCCGCTCTATCCACTCACCAGTGGGTTAAATCCCCGTATGGTGCGGAAGCTGGTCAAGGATACAGTGGACCAATGGTCCCCCCGCTTGCCTGATTTCCTTCCTGAAGAGGTAAGAGGGCGAGCTAAACTCCTTGGGCTTCCCGAGGCTATAAGGCAGGCTCACTATCCGGAGAGCGAGCAGTATAAGCATCGCGCCCGGGAGAGGTTAGCTTTCGATGAGCTGTTCCTCATACAGCTGGGGGTGCTCTCGAGGAGGAGAGATTGGAAGGGTGGTAGCGCGGCGAACCGTATTGAGGCCGACAGCGAGATCCTGAAGATCTTCCTCACCTCACTCCCCTTTACCCTGACCGGTGCTCAGGCGCGAGTCCTGGAGGAGATACTTGCCGATCTGGCTGAGGAGAGGCCAATGAGCCGGCTGCTTCAGGGGGAGGTGGGCAGTGGGAAGACCGCGGTGGCCACCGCCGCGCTTCTGGCTACGGTAGCCAGCGGCTATCAGGGGGCCTTTATGGCGCCCACGGAGATACTGGCCGAGCAGCATTTCTTGAGTATTTCCGCAATTTTAGCTAAAGCAGGTCACGAAGAGAAAACCGAAGGTAGTTTACGCACCTTCACCTCGCTGCTTCCTCGCCCTATTACGCTGGGCTTGCTTATTGGGAGCATGGCACAGGGAGAAAAAAAGGCGGTGCGACGGGCCATTTCGGAAGGAATGGTCGATATTATTATTGGCACCCATGCTTTAATTCAGCAAGAGGTTGAGTATAAGCAGCTGGGGCTTGCTATTGTTGATGAGCAGCACCGCTTCGGCGTAATGCAGCGCACGGCACTGCGCGAGAAGGGGCCAACACCGCATCTTTTAGTGATGACTGCCACTCCCATCCCGCGCAGCCTGGCACTTACACTGTATGGCGATTTAGACCTCTCCGTAATCGATGAGCTTCCCCCGGGGCGGCAGGAAATTAAAACAAAGTGGCTCGATCACGAAAAGCGAGAGCAAGCCTATCGCTTTCTCCGCAAGGAGGTCGGGGAGGGACGCCAGGCCTTCACCATCTGCCCCCTTATTGCCGAGTCCGATTTCATTGATGCCAAGGCAGCGCTCACCGAATATGAGCGGCTCTCCGGGGAGGTGTTCCCCGATCTCAGGTTAGGGCTGGTGCACGGCAGGCTTAAAGCTGCGGAGAAGGAAGCGGTGATGCGCAGGTTTCGAGAGGGTGAGCTTGATATTCTGGTGGCCACCGCTGTCGTAGAGGTGGGTATCGATGTCCCCAATGCAACGGTAATGCTTATAGAGAGCGCAGACCGCTTCGGCCTGGCACAGCTTCACCAGTTTCGCGGTCGTGTGGGCAGGGGGGAGCATCAGAGCTACTGTATCCTGATCGCCGAGAGCCCATCACCCGAGGCCAGTGAGCGCCTTGAACTGCTGGAGCATGCACGGGATGGCTTTGAGCTTGCTGAGAAGGATTTAGAGCTGCGGGGGCCCGGGGAGTTCTTTGGCACCAGGCAAAGCGGGCTTCCCGATCTCAAGATGGCGAAGCTTTCAGATATGAAACTCCTCGAGGTTGTCCGCAAAGAGGCGATTGGCCTGTTTAATAAGGATCCCGATCTCTCCCGTCCTCAGCACCGGCTGCTTAAACGGGAAGTAGATCGTCTATGGCAGGATGACACTAGTATGGGGGAAGCATGATAAAAGACGAACTGGCAAAACTTCTGGAAAAGGCAGCTATCGAAGCGCAGCAGAGTAATCTGCTTCCGCCCATCGAGTTGCCCGAGATTATAATGGAGCGCCCCCAGAACCCGGAGCATGGAGATTATGCTTCGACTCTCCCGCTTAAACTGGCGCGGTCGGCACGGATGGCCCCGCTTGTTATTGCTCAGAACCTCGCCAGTCTGATTCAGTGCCCCGAGAAGATCGAGAAGATCGTGGTAGCCTCCCCGGGCTTCATCAATTTCTCCCTGCGCAGCGATTGGCTCACCACTCAGGTGGAGGCCATTATAAGTGCCGGCAAGGACTATGGGAGCATCGACCTTGCACAGGGCACAAGGGTACAACTGGAATTTGTCAGCGTTAATCCCACCGGCCCCCTTCATGTCGGTCATGGCCGGGGCGCCATCCTCGGCAGCGCCCTGGCAAATGTGCTCGCTTCATCGGGGTATGAAGTAATGAAAGAGTACTATATCAACGATGCCGGCAGCCAGATGAATGCCTTCTATCGCTCCCTGCACGCTCGCTATCAGCAGGCGCTGGGACGGGACGTTGAAATGCCGGCTGAAGGCTATTTCGGCACTTACATAACCGATATAGCTAACGAGATCATTGCTGAGGAGGGGGAGCGATTCCTCGACAAACCGGCAGAATTAGGCGAGCTCGGTAAGGCGAAGGTCATGGCCGCCATTTCCTCCGACCTCGAGAAACTGGGTGTGACCTTCGATGAGTGGTTCAGCGAAAAGAGCCTTTTCGATCAGGGGCAATACAATACTTCTATGTCCATCCTCAAAGAGAAAGGCTATACCGTGGAAAAAGAAGGAGCGGTGTGGTTCTCCTCCACCGCCCTCGGCGAGGACAAAGACAATGTGCTGGTGAGGAGCGATGGCTCTCCCACCTATTTCGCTTCAGACCTTGCCTACCACTATAGCAAGCTCATCGAGCGGGGCTTCGAAAAGGCGATCGACATATGGGGTGCCGACCACCAGGGACATGTCTCCCGGATGAAGGCGGTAATTGGCGCTCTGGGGATAGACCCGGAGAGGCTCCAGGTTATAATCTCCCAGATGGTCACCCTGAAGCGCGGGGATGAAATAGTCCGCGTTTCCAAACGCACCGGGGAGATGATCACCCTTCATGATCTGTCTCTTATACACATCT
>JAAXQM010000278.1 GCA_012974295.1 Dehalococcoidales bacterium | reverse complement strand
TCAGAAATATCCAGGCAATCAATGCCCATCTTCTTAGCTCGACCAGCCAGTCACGCTCTTCCCTTTTTATTATTAGAACGGACATAGCGAAAGCGAAGGGGAGTGTCAACGCGGCAAATCCGGCTAGTATAATCGGCGGATGGAAAATCATGCCCGGATTTTGCAGTAGAGGGTTCAGTCCATTACCATCGGGTGGTATAATAGATAACTTCTCGAAAGGATTGGCAAAGAAGACAAGCAGCAATAGAAAGAAGGCAGTAGTCAACATCACCACTGATGAGGCGTAGGGAATCAGCTCCTTGGTAGGCTCTCTTTTCCACAGCACCATAACCACTGCGAAGAAAGAGAGAAACCAACCCCATAACAGAAGCGAGCCAGCATTACCAGCCCAAAATGCACTGAAAAGGTAAGGCCGGGGCATATCGCTACTGGTATAAGAAGCAACATACTCAATGTTAAAATCATGTGTCTGTAACGCGTAGATCAGAACTATTGCAGCTAGGGTAACCAACCCGAAAGCGACAAATACGCCGTTCTGAGCACGGGATGTCAGCTTCGGATGGTTCCTTCTCTTCCCCCAAATGGAGGCGACCGCTGAGCAGATGCAGACAATTAAGCCCAGGACCAGCGCTATATAACCGATATCAGCCACAGATCAATTCCAGTTAGTACTATATGGATCCAACTAATCCGAAGGTTCGTATTTCGATGGACACTTGGTAATCAGTACGCTTGCGTAGAACACTCCCCGCTGATCGCCTTTGCCTTCAACTACGATATCAGTACCTGTCTTAAGAGTATCCGGTACGATGCCCTGATAGACGACGGGCAGGCTTGTCTCACCGTCGGTAATGGTAAAGTTGAGGGTGAAATTCTTGGTATCTTGAATCATAGAATCAGGGATGATCTGGCCAGTAATCCGTACCTGCTCGCCGGATAGGGACTCACTTTGTGCCACAAACTCGCTCACGGTATAGTAGTAAGTTGCGAATTGGCTTAAACCTATATAGATTAGAAAGCCTATGGCCAGCAACACTATAGCTCCGGCAAAGATAATCCTCTTTCTCTTCAGCAGCGGCACGTTTTTGCTACTGGATGTCTGTGTCGTGTCTGTATCGTTCATATTCATCTAATCCCCGGCTTTCGCAGGAAAGCTATGAAGCCAGGTCGTCAGTTCCTCCATGCCTCACCTGTATAGCTTAGGAGCCTGTAAAGACGAATCATGCTACGCAGGTACGAATGGCTATAGAAGCGGCCGAGAGCGTTTTCTCGATGTCTTCTTCAGTATGTGCTAAGGACATGAAAACTGCTTCAAACTGCGATGGTGGTAGATAGATACCTTGCTCCAACATATGATTGAAGAAACGGGCATAGAGAGCTGTATCTGAGGAAAGAGCTGACGTATAGTCGGTAATATCGCTGAGATTGAAGAATGGAGTAAGGATAGAGCCTACACGGGTGACTGATAGCTTAACTCCGGCCTTTGCTGCTGCTCTCTCCAGCCCTCGAGCCAGCATAGTAGATCGATCATCTAACTTCGTGTAAGTGCCTGGTTCACGCAGAATGCTGAGAGCCTCAATTCCGGCAGCCATAGCTAACGGATTGCCGGATAGAGTGCCTGCCTGGTACACGGGCCCAAGTGGAGCCACCAACTCCATGATACCCTTTCGACCGCCATATGCACCCACGGGTAAGCCGCCGCCGATAATCTTGCCAAGACAGGTTAGATCGGGTGACACTCCATATATTCCCTGGGCTCCACCGTAGGCCAGGCGGAAGCCGGTTATTACCTCATCGAAGATAAGCAAGCTACCGTTATCGTTGGAAATACTGCGCAAGCCTTCCAGAAAACCGGGCTTAGGCGGTACTACCCCCATGTTGGCCGCCACCGGCTCGACGATAATAGCTGCTATCTGTTCACCAAAGCGGCGGAAAATCCTTTTAACACTTTCGAGACTATTGTAGGCCGCGACGATGGTGTTCCTCGTATGAGCCCTCGGCACGCCGGCGCTGTCGGGCAGACCCAGGGTTGCAATCCCTGATCCCGCTTTGGCTAGAAGGCTATCGGAGTGTCCATGGTAGCAGCCGGAGAACTTAAGTATCTTATCCCTGCCGGTGAAGGCTCGCGCTAGCCGCAGGGCACTCATGGTAGCTTCTGTACCTGAATTGACAAAGCGCACGAGCTGCATGGAGGGTATGGCGCCGGTTATCATTCTGGCAAGGAGTGTCTCTCTTTCCGTTGGCGCTCCAAAGCTCGTTCCGTTTTCTACGACGTCCTTTAGAGCAGCGACTATTTGCGGGTGGGCATGGCCGGTGATAAGCGCTCCCCATGAGCAGACGTAATCTACGAAGGCGTTACCATCAACATCGTAGATATGAGAACCCTGCCCTTTGCTGATGAAGAGCGGCCTGCCCCCAACGGCTCGAAAGGCTCTTACCGGGCTGTTGACCCCACCGGCGATATAGCGCCCTGCCTCGGCGAACAGCTTATCAGAACCCTCTCTATTGATTCTCGCTTCTATATCAGGTTGCCCGACTTCAGCCAACGGGCTACCTCCTTCGCATGGTAGGTTACGATGAGGTCTGCACCAGCTCTCTTTATCGCGGTGAGCACCTCCATAACACAGGCTTCCTCATTGAGCCAACCTTTTTCGGCTGCCGCTTTAATCATGGCAAACTCACCGCTGACATTGAAGGCGGCTACAGGGACGTAGAAACGCTGCCGCACCTGCGCGATGATATCTAGATAGGCAAGTGCTGGTTTGACCATAATGATATCAGCCCCCTCCTGGATATCCATTTCCACTTCATACAAAGCCTGACGTAGATTTGGAGGGTCAAGCTGGTATGAGCAGCGATCACCAAATTGTGGAGTGGACTCAGCCGCCTCCCGAAAGGGTCCGTAGAAAGCTGAGGCATATTTAGCTGCGTAGGATAGAATAATCGTATTCTGGAAGCCGTTGGTATCCAGTTCTCCACGGACGGCAGCCACACGGCCATCCATCATGTCGGAAGGTGCTACCATATCAGCTCCAGCTTCAGCATGTGACAGTGCAGTTCGGGTTATGAGCTCCAGTGTCTTATCATTGTCCACATACCCGTCTACTACCACTCCGCACTGCCCATGATTGGTATACTGGCAAAGGCAGACATCGGTGATGATCACCAGTTCCGGCATAGCCCGCTTGATCTCTTTAATTGCCTGCTGGACAACCCCTTTCGCGTTGTAAGCGCCGGAGCCTGTATCATCCTTGGTTTTAGGTAAGCCGAAGAGCAGTACCGCCGGTATACCCAGATTGGCTGCACTCTCGGCCTCTTTGACGAGAAGGTCAGAGGAGAGATGGAAATTTCCCGGGAGGGAGGGGATTTCTTTCTTAACACCCCGTCCTGCAACAACGAAGAGAGGATAGATAAGATCAGTTACATGCAGCCTGGTCTCCTGGACCATTTCTCTAAGCGCTGCAGTGCGTCGCAGGCGGCGAAGCCTAATCTGAGGAAATGAAGCCACTATGAAACCTCCCTGTTTTTTCGGTAGTCCTCGATTATGACTTGAACCAGGCCAGGGATGGTGTGCTCTTTTGCTACAACATCTACGCGTACACCTAGCTGGGCAGCGGTTGCAGCTGTGACAGGCCCAATACAGGCAACCCTGGTCCGGTTTACAGCTTCCCACTCTGCGCCGAGCAAAGAAACCAGATGCTTTACTGTGGACGAACTGGTAAAAGTGGTAATATCAATTTCCCCTGCAAGCAGCATTTGTTTTCCGCTGCCCGGGTCTGCTTGAGGCAGGACGGTTCGATAGATGGCTATCTCATCTACCTTAGCCCCAAGTTGATCGAGCCTGGTCACTAATTCAGGAGTGGCTGCTTCAGATCGGGGCAGTAGGATGCGCTTGCCTGCTATGTTTTCCTCCTGAAGGCTTTCAGCTATAGCCTCGCCAATATACTCCGGAGGGATGCGGTCGGCGATTAGCCCGAAGCGCTCCAGAGCAGCGGCAGTGGCAGGGCCGATTGCGCATAACCTGACTCCACCCAGGGCCCTCGAGTCACGTCCGAGGTCGTGCAGATGACTAAAAAAGATTTCGACGCCATTAACGCTGGTGAATATAAGCCATGAGTAGTCCGGCAAGTGAGCAATAGCTTTATCAAGCTCCCTATTATCAGGTATAGCCTGTATCTCAATAGTGGGCAATTCTACCGGAATAACACCGTGGCGGGCAAGGAGCTGGCTGAGGACGCTGGCTTGCTTCCTGGACCTGGTCACTAGCACCCGCTTGCCAAAGAGCGGCTGGTTATCGTACCAGCGCAATCGCTCTCTGAGCCTCACTACTTCTCCGACTACGATGAGTGCTGGGGACTGAATACCGCTCTCGGTGGCTTTGGCAGCGATATCGGCCAGGGTGCCTACCAGTGTCTGCTGGTGAGGGCTGGTACCTTCTCGAATGATGGCGACCGGGGTCGATGGTGGACGTCCATTCCTCACCAACTCATCGGCTATCTGTGCCAAATTACCCGTACCCATTAGGAAAACCAGGGTATCAACGCCGGTGGCCAACTTCTCCCAGACAATGCTGGAGCCACCCTTGGTCGGATCCTCATGTCCTGTGACTATCCCTACTGACGAAGCTAGGCTGCGGTGGGTTACAGGGATGCCAGCGTAAGCAGGCACTGCTATTGAAGAAGTGACACCGGGGACTACCACGAATGGTATGCCGACATTTGACAGCGCCTCAGCTTCTTCACCACCACGGCCGAGAAGAAAGGGGTCTCCCCCTTTAAGCCTCACCACAATCTTACCCTCTTTAGCCTTGTCTACTAGAAGCTGGTTTATTTTGGGCTGTTCAAGGGTATGGTGTCCAGCTTTCTTACCAACATATATCAATTCTGCCTTTGATGGTACATCTATAAGCAGGCGGTCATCTACTAACCTGTCGTATATTACAACATCAGCCTCAGCCAGGCATTTAGCAGCCTTGAGTGTGACGAGTTCAGGATCACCGGGCCCGGCACCCACCAGATAGACTTTGCCACTCACTGATTCGTAGATAACAGCGCCTCCTCAATAAGCTTTCCAGCGCCCATATCCAACATCTTCTGAGCGAGCCTCTCGCCAAGTTGCTCTGGCATCTGTGATAAGCCCGATAGTTTTGCCCTGATTACCTTTCTCGATAGCGTCCCTGCCACCATACCCTCTATATGCAGGGTATCGTAGTCTTCTACGCGGGCAATGGCAGCTATGGCGGACCGACAGCCACCGCCCAGGGTGCGCAGGAATGCTCGCTCAGCAGTAGTCGTCTGCCAACTGGCTTCATCGTTAACCAAAGCTACTGTTGCTGCTGCTCCATCTCCTGCCCTCACTTCCACACCCAGTGCTCCCTGACATGCCGCTGGCATAAAAATTTCGATCGGTAGATACTCGGTCGCTTTGTCCCGCCAGCCCATACGTTCAAGAGCAGCAGCGGCGACGATAATTCCGTCTAACTCTCCAGAGCGCACCTTGTTTACCCGAGTATCAACATTGCCCCTTAAAGGGCATATCTTAAGATCGGGACGGAAAGCCTGTAATTCCACAGCACGCCGCTGACTGCCGGTACCAATGCGGGCTCCGGGAGGTAATTGGGCCAGTGTCCTACGTGAGCCAGAGACCAGAGCGTCCCGTGGGTCACGTCGTACTGGCACTGCTGCTATTTCAAGCCCGGCCGCAAGTTGGCTGGGCATATCCTTAAGACTATGTACCGCTATATCTATCTCGCCCCCGAGCAAGGCATCCTCAAGTTCCTTTACGAATACTCCACGTCCACCTATTTGGATGAGAGGAGATTTGTGGTCTTTGTCGCCCTGCGTTTTAATCTTGACAAGGCTAAGTTCAAGCTCGGGCATTGCATTTCTCAGTTGCCCCATGAGCTCTTTTGCCTGTAATACTGCTAGCCTGCTACTCCGCGAACCAACAACTATGTTCTTGCTCACTCTCTCTTGTCCCCGTCAAGACCGAAAATATCACGAACCAATTTCGTATGGCTTTCTACATGATGTGGATGTTCTTTAAGGTACTGTATTGGTTCATGGAGTATTTTTTTTACAATTGCTTTAGTCATGGCATCCAGGCTGGCTAGCTCTTCCTCAGATAATCCGTTAAGTTTCTTAACCGTCGCGGATAATTGCCGTCGGCGTATGCCCTCGGTTTTCTTTACTAGGGCACTTACTGTGGGCCTTACCTCCAGAGCTCGCCACCACCGGAAGAATTTATCTGCTTGCGTATCAATAATTGCCTCAGCACTATGGATTTCCTTCTCTCTCAACTCACGATTTGACTCGGAAACCTCGGTGAGGTGGTCGATATTGTACAGGAATACATTGTTTATTTGCTCTACTGCTGGATCTACATCCCGGGGCACTGCAATATCAATGACCACTAGAGGTAGCTCTGGGCGAGTTTTCATAGACTCTTTTAGCAGGTTCAGGTCTAATATTAAATGTGGTGCTCCTGTGCAGCTAATAACTATATCTGAAATACTTAACTCAGCTTCTAGGTTGCTCATAGAAGCCAACCCCCCCCCTAGCGCCGCCGCCACTGTTGCAGCTCTTTCCTCAGATCGGCTGGTGACAGCTATCTCCTGAGCACCCCTTCCTTTAGCTGCTCTAGCCACAAGCATACCAGCTTCGCCAGCGCCGATAACCAAAACCCTACAGTTGCTGAGGCTACCGAGAGCCCCTATAGCTAGATCTATCGCTACAGAACCAACCGAAAGCGCATTTCTGCTAATCAATGTCTCTTCCCGAACCTGCCTACCTGTACGGATAGCATTCCGGAAGAGATTACACAAGGGGAAATTCGCCATTTTAACTCTTTCAGCAACATCCAATGCTCGAGCTACCTGCCCTAGGATCTCATACTCACCTATGATCATTGAGTTAAGCCCGGATGCCACGCGAAAAAGATGCTCTACGGCCCCTTTATCCTTATATACATAAATATGGCGTCGTAGATCTTTATCTGATAAAGCTGAATAATTCCTCAGGAAGTCGGCACTGGATTGCTCGGTGTTATGGTCATCACCGCTCACCGTATAAATCTCAGTCCTATTGCATGTAGACAGAATAATACCGTGGTCCACGTAGCTACCAAGCGAAACCAGTGCATCACTGAGCTGTCTAGTGCTGATAGCCAGTTTCTCTCTAATCGCAACTGTTGTCGTGCTGTGATTCACGCCTACTACGCAAATATTCATATCAGCTAGCTTCACTTTGTGCCCCCCCCTTCCAGCTTATTCAAATTGTGAAGGAGGATTGCTTTTACTTCCTCAGCTCGGCCAGCCCGTATCATTTCTATCAGTGAATCTAGGTCTAAAACTTCTTGCCAGTCATCGCCATGAACAGTAACACCCCTACTTTTTAATTCGGAGCGGACCTCATTGACCAACCTGACCAAAGAAGCATACTCTGCACCAAAGTTTTTCTCCAGCTCAGCTCGGATTTTTCGCGCTAATGCAGGGCTCTTGCCTGCAGTGGAGATAGCAATAGTGATATCTCCACGACGTACCAGTGCGGGGACGATGAAATCGGAGATTTCGGGATTATCAACTACATTTACCAGGGCCCTCTGTTTTCCCCTTTGATCTGCTATGGCGGCATTGATACACGGGTCATCGGTAGCAGCAATAACCAGGAAAGCTTCCTCCAGATCACCCGTATGGTAATTCCGAATAATCGTTTGAATGGCACCCTGCTCCGCAAGATGCTGCAATCCCTGGCACAGTGTAGGACTTATCACTGTCACCGACGCCTGGTGTTCAAGGAGCATCCCTATTTTACGTTCTGCCACCGAACCTCCACCAACCACGACGCATCTCCGTCCCTTTAAATCCAGGAAGATTGGATAATAACTTGACATTATGTTTCTCAAAAGGGGAAATATCTAATGATGCCTCTCAGGTACTCCTTGATACTTGCAGCAAGCTATAATCCTTGATTCCGGTCTCCCGAGAGATTTTGAGAGCAATGGAACCACAATCTTCTCTTTCCCAACCCGATGTATATTTATCCTTACTGCTCCCTGTATGCGCTTCAGATTTCTACAACGCTGTTCGTGGGTTTTCCGTCAGTGTTACTTCTTGGTGTTGGTCAATCTGCTCTAAGGAGGAGGTTATTATTTTTTACCATAGCTGGTGTTCCCACCGCCATTGAACGCTTTTAAGGGTACTTCGACAGTTACCGTTGTCCCCTTACCCCGCTTGGATGTCAGCATTAGATTACCGCCGAGCAACTTGGCTCGCTCGTACATTCCTGTCAATCCCAGCTTGCCCAGGCCAGCCATATCAACCACCCTTTGAGGTACTCCAAAACCTTTTCCGTCATCGCCGATGTTCAGCCTCACCAAAGCATCGCTAAACTCTATAACAAGTTCCGCTGCTGAAGCTTGAGAATGTCGCCATATGTTACTTACTGCCTCCTGCGCAATGCGAAATAGCATCACCTCCACCTCGGGTACAAGCCGTCTCGCCTCGCCGACCGTCTTGAAGCTGGTAGCGATTCCCTGCTTGTCTAGATCGTCGGCCAGCAGTTCCAGTGCAGGCAGCAGACCGAGATCATCGAGCACTGAGGGTCGCAGGTCGTGGCTGAAACGGCGTATCTCCTGCACTGCAACCTCAATTTTTTTCTTGAAGTCACGCACAACTTCAATGCTCTCCTCCCATAGCGCATCGCTGGAGGTGATTTTCTCCAACTGGCGAGAGATTGCGATTAAGTTCTGCAGGGTCTCGTCATGTAATTCCCGGGCGATCCGTTTGCGTTCTTCCTCTTGAGCTCTGGTGACCTGCTGCAGGTAATAGTGAAGGTTCTCCTGTAATTTCCTCTCTTCGGTTATATCCCGTGCGGAGTGCTGAAAGCCTACGACTTCACCATCATGGGATATTAAGCTGGTTGTTATCTGGACAGTGGCTGTCGCCTCACCTTTCTTGATCAATTCCCCTTCACAGCGATATTCGACATTCTCATTCAGTATCAATCCCCGCTCTATCTGCTCCACGCATGAACGGCTATACTTGGAAAACAGTTGACAGATGTGTATATTCTTAAACTCCCCTGAGGAGTACCCGGTAAGTTTCTCACACGCTTTGTTCGAAGCAAGCATATTGCCATCTAAATCATGCAACCAGATGGCATCATAGGCATTCTCGAAAAGGTCGCGATACTTCTCCTCCGATTGTCGTAATAATGTCAGCGCCTGTTTCATTTCTGATAAAAGACTGGCATTCTCAAGGCCAGCCCCAAGGGTATTGCCAATACTGCTTAGCAATGCCACCTCACCAACGTGGAACTTTCCAGGCACGCGATTAGCTATGCAGAGGGTTCCCATCACCCTTCCCCTGGATCGTAAAGGAACGATAAGCTGTGACCGTATTCCCTCGATAACTACAGCCTGCCTGCTTAACAGAGGATCGGTAGTAGCATCATCCACCAGCAGGACGTTACCCGTTTGTGCCACTGTTCCGTTAAAGCCTTCCCCTATTTTAACCCTCTCCACGCTGGATACGAATTTCTGTGAGGCTCCCTTGCTGACTTCCAGTATAAGCTGCTGATTTTTCTCATCTACGAGGAATATAAGAACAGCATCTGCATCCATTACTTCCATAGTTTTGTCGGCCACAAGCGTGAGGACTTGTCGAATTTCCAGGGGTTGAGTAATAAGATCAGAGATAGCGTTCAGGGCTGCCAGCGATTGCTCGTTATCCTTAAAAACAGAAACAGTCTGCTGCAATTCCTCCCGGGTAGCTTGTGTCCTTGGCGGTGCTACCTGGTGCCCCCCCTTTTTCCTGTCATTCATATCCCACCTCTTCCTACAAAGACGAGATGTCTCCCTGCAGTCATAAAGAATCTGATTGTTGTCGGTTTAGGGGCTGTGATCTGGGCTATTTGAATTTGCTTAGAGTTTGGAGATCAGTATTTAGAAGTCCCTCTTACCCCGTAAGCATTTATTTATGCCATTACGTTTAGTATGATGGGTACTTCTAGTTCATCCTAAGAATCAGTTATGTCCTCAAAGGTAAGCAGTCCGTTCTTTAATGCGGCGATCACTGCCTCCGTGCGTGAACCTACCTTTAGTTTGTTGAATATATTTCTCAGATGAGCCTGGACTGTGCGCATGCTCAGGCTAAGCTCATCAGCAATTTCTCTATTACTTTGTCCCTTTGCAGCTAATCGGAGCACTTCTGTCTCCCTATCAGTGAGGGGCTGGGTTTTAGGCCCCCCGGTCTTAGTAGTAGTACGCATGAAGTGGTCCAGCGCCTTGCGGGCAATAACCGGGTGCAGCGCCGATTCACCGGCATGCACTGCTCGAACGGCCTTAATAAGCGTTTCACTGGGGACATCCTTCAACAGGTATCCGGCAGCCCCGGCCTCAAGAAGGGCAAAGACATACTGGTCGTGCTCGTACGCGGTAAGCATAAGCACCGCTGTGCCCGGTGAGATGGTTTTAATCTGCTTCGTTGCTTCGATACCGTTGAGTCGGGGCATGGCTATATCCATTATGGCCACATCCGGCTTAAGGTCTCTGACCAGCCTCACTGCTTCTTCACCATCCCCGGCCTCACCGACGACCTCCAAATCCACTTCTTTTTGGAGCAATTCGCGGGTGCCTTCACGCACCACCGCATGGTCATCGGCAATTATGATCCTGATCTTTTCTACACCCATTCCTATGTAATTGTACCTCAGATAGGCTGAAGGTTCAACTTAATGTACTGGACAAGTACATTAAGTTGACGCAATACGCTTAAGAATGTATACTAATAAATGTCCGCTCTCAGGCCAGGCTCCTCGCCTGCCAAGGACGATTCATACACTATCCTAAGCCCCTTTCTATAGAGGATTAGAAGCTAGTAAAACCTCATACGCATTATTGCCTACTCAAGAATAAGCCGATTGGTCGATGCAACCCGGTGACCTTAGAAGGTAATATCTGTCATGAAAGGGGGGAAGGGATTCGCGTAATACTCTCAATAAAACAATAGGGCAAAGATGGCCGTCTCGTGGATATTTACCCTGAATGTTGGATCGCTTAGAAGTATTTGGTGAAGGCGCCGAAAAGGTCGTTAGTGATGGCATCAGGGAAGAGTATTTATGGGACAGCTACTTTAGAATTTTAAGAAATAAGGAGATAGTATGGCAGACAAACTCATTAAACCGCATGGTTCGGACACTCTAAATCCACTCTACGTGGCAGACGATGCAAAGCGAGCAGAGCTTCTGAAGGAAGCAAATGCCTTACCCTCGATAGTTGTATGTTCGCAGGCGGCCGCTAACGCAGTGATGCTTGCATCTGGCTATTTCAATCCTTTGAAGGGATTTATGGGGCTCGAGGAGTCCGTGAAAGTAGCCGAGAAAATGCAGACCAAGGATGGTCTCTTCTGGCCTGTTCCCATCGTCAACGTTGTTAAAGATGCCAGTTCGGTCAAGGGTGCCAAGCGCATTGCACTAAAAGATCCCAACGTTGATGGCAATCCGGTTATCGCCATTCAGGATGTGCAGGCCATCGAGGAAGCAACCGAAGATCAGATGAAGCTCATAGCCGAGAAGGTCTATGGTACTCTCGATGAGAAACATCCAGGTGTCGCCGCATGGATGAGCGTAGGAAGAACCTTCATCTCCGGTCCTATTCAGGTATTGAACTACTCCTATTTCATTACCGATTTTCCGGAGACCTTCCGCACAGCTACGCAAATACGGGAAATGATCCAGAAGAATAGCTGGACGAAGGTGGTAGCGTTCCAGACCCGTAACCCTATGCATCGGGCACACGAAGAGCTTGTTAAAATGGCGATGAAAGCAGAAGGCGCCGATGGTGCCGTAATACACATGCTGCTTGGCAAGTTGAAGAAGGGAGATATCCCTGCCGATGTACGCGATGCTTCTATCCGAAAAATGGTAGAGCTCTATTTCGAGCCCAATACAGCGGAGGTTACAGGCTACGGATTCGACATGCTCTATGCGGGTCCGCGAGAGGCCTTGCTGCATGCCATCTTCCGTCAGAATATGGGGGCGACAACGTTGATCACCGGTCGTGACCACGCTGGCGTTGGCGACTACTATGGTCCTTTTGACGCCCAGGCCATATTTGATGAGATCCCTAAGGATGCCCTCGTGATTGGCATCTACAAGGGAGACCACACTGTGTGGTGCAACAAGTGCGAGGCGATCGTCATGATTCGCGATTGCCCTCATTCCAAGGAGGACTACCTGATGCTTTCCGGTACGAAGGTACGTGAAATGCTTTCCAATGGCGAGACTCCTCCGGCTGAGTTCTCCCGCCCAGAAGTAGCGAAGATACTATCGGACTACTACCGGAGCGATAGAGGGAAAGAGTAGAGCGCCCAATACTGAGGAGGCATTCTACCTGGAAGTCGAGAATTAAAGGCTGGATATAACGGATGCAATTTTGCATCCCTTCTAGAGGGGGTGGTACAAAAGGAAAAGCTTCATAGTGTTCCAAAAAACAAAGTTGGGTTAACAATAAACAGGAGAAAGGAGACTGAGTATGCCAAGTTATGTAATCATGGAGAAGTGTGACGGCTGTAAAGGGTTAGACAAGACTGCTTGTCAGCATGCCTGCCCTAACGACCTTATGGTTTTGAATTCAGAGACCATGAAGGCCTATAACCGTGACGCGATGATGTGCTGGGAATGTATGTGCTGTGTCAAGGCTTGCCCTCAGCAGGCTATGGCGGTAAGGGGTTATGCTGATTTCATACCGATGGGCGCAAGCGTTACACCCCTCCGGGGAACGGAAGACATCATGTGGACTGTCAAATTCAGAAACGGAAGCCTCAAGCGATTCAAGTTCCCCATCAGGACCACCCCTGAGGGATCCGCTGTGCCTGACGGAGGATTCAAGACCTCGCCAGAAGCAGACGACCTCAAGAGTCCGGTGTTGTTTACCGAGCCCGAGTCATTGAGGGTTCCGGAGCTTCCGTCACTAAGCAAGAAATAATAGGAGGTGAAGAGATGGCAGATTTTGAAACTGTTGAAGTAACCACCGATTTATTGATTATCGGTGGGGGTATGGCCGCCTGTGGGGCTGCAGTTGAAGCAGCTCACTGGGCGAAGAAACATAACCTTAAGGTGACGGTAGTGGACAAGGCGTCCATGGACAGGAGTGGCGCCGTTGCCATGGGACTTTCAGCCCTTAACCAGTATGTGGGGATGAAGGCGAAAGGGAGGTCACCTGAGGACTATGTTCGTTATGTCAGAAATGACCTCATGGGCATTACCAGGGACGACCTGGTCTATGACATTGGCAGGCATGTAGATGGTAGTGTACATCTGTTTGAGAAGTGGGGTTTGCCTATCTGGAAGGATGCCGAGGGCAATTACGTATTTGAGGGTCCCTGGCAGCTTATGATCAATGGTGAATCCTACAAAGTCATTGTAGCCGAAGCGGCCAAAAATGCGATGGCAACATTGGGCGACAACGGTAGCATTTATGAGAGGGTGTTTATCACAGAGCCCTTGATTGACGGCGACCGGGTTGCCGGGGCAGTGGGCTTTAGTGTCAGGGAAAACAAGTTCTACGTGTTTAAGGCCAAGGCTGTAATCGCTGCTATGGGTGGCGCGGTTCATGTATTCAAGCCACGATCAACCGGTGAGGGTTTAGGAAGGTCCTGGTATCCACCATTCAACACCGGCTCCAGCACCTACTTTGTATTGAGGGCTGGTGGTGAAATGACCTGTCAGGAAGTCCGTTTTATTCCCGTTCGGTTCAAGGATGCCTATGGCCCTGTCGGAGCCTGGTTCCTCCTGTTTAAGTCCAGGGCAACAACCGCCTTGGGCGGCGAATATATGGTGGAGCGGAGGCCGGAACTTGACAACTGGGCTCCCTATGGATTGGTTAAGCCTATACCAGCCAACCTGAGAAACTACCTGATGATGCTGGACACGCAGGAAGGTAAAGGCCCCGCATACATGAGAACGGAGGAGGCCATTGCCAAGATCGTAGACAGCGTACCCGATGAGAAGGAAAGAAAGAAGAAGCTGAAGGAAGTGGAGTCTGAGGCCTGGGAGGACTTCCTGGACATGACCATTTCTCAGGCCCTTCTGTGGGCGGGCAGCAATATTGCCCCCGAAGAGAAACCATCAGAGATACAGGCCTGTGAGCCCTACTTCATAGGCTCCCACTCTGGTGCTTCAGGTGCATGGATTAGTGGTCCCGAGGATCTCCAGAATGAGAAGTCCAAGGCTTCGTACTTCTGGGGCTACAATGGGATGTGCACTGTAAAGGGCCTGTTCGCTGCCGGCGATGCTTCTGGGGCTTCCAGTCACAAGTTCTCAGACGGTTCTCATGCTGAGGGACGAATCCGTGCAAAGGCAGCTCTGGCCTACATCGTTGACAATTCTGCGCAGCCCAAGGTGGATAGTGCCCAGGTTGAGGAGCTAAAAAAGCAAATCCTCAAACCCCTGGACCTCTTCCAGCAGTATAGTGGTCAGACGGACAGTCCGGATGTAAACGAGAACTACATTAAGCCCAGACAGTTCATGTTCCGTCTGCAGAAGCTTATGGATGAGTATGCAGGTGGAGCTGCGACCCAGTTCAGTACCAATAAGTACTACCTGGAAATAGGGCTTGACCTTCTTGCCTTCTTGAAAGAGGATGCGGAGAAGTTGGGTGCCGAGGATCTCAACGAACTGATGAGATGCTGGGAGAACATACACCGCATGTGGCAGGCAGAGGCCCATGTAAGAACCGTCCTCTTCCGTGAGGAGACCAGATGGCCGGGATACTACTACAGGTCAGATACACCGAAAATGGATGACGACAACTGGAAGTGCTTCGTCAACTGTAAATGGGATCCCAAAACAGAGAAGTGGGACGTGTTAAAGAGGGAGATATTCCCGCTCGTTTCAGAAAATAAGTAACGGGGATACCCCGACAGTAACCAAGAGTTGAGCGATTTCCTAGGACTCCAGGCACCATTGGCGGTGCCTGGAGTTCCTAATGGAGGAAAATGTTTGATAAATTCAAGGAAGCCATACTAAAAGAGTATCCAAGGCTTTCTCCAGAGAGTAAGTTCAAGTTTGCCTGTCACAAAGGGCTTTCATGCTTTACCCAGTGTTGCGGTGATGTAAACATCTTTCTTACGCCCTACGATGTACTTCGCTTGAAAATGGCGTTAAATCTTTCTTCGGGAGAATTTCTCGAAGAATACACCCTTCCTCCAATTCTAGCGGGCGAAAAACTTCCGGTGGTTCTGCTGAGGATGGAGGATGATGAGCGCAAGAGTTGCCCGTTTGTTACTTCAGATGGATGCAGTGTATACGAAGATCGACCTTGGTCCTGCCGCATGTATCCTCTGGGGATAGCATCCGGTAAAACAGCGCAAAGAGCTGATGGTGAGGAGTTCTGTTTTATCGTTGATGATGAGTCCTCCTGTTCAGGACTTAATGAGGGTAATGAATGGACGGTAGCGCAGTGGTGGAAGAACCAGGGCATTGATCTCTATGACCAGAAGAACGAGTCGTACAAGGAGATTACCCTGCATGAGCGTTTTCGCGAAGGCAAAGGTCTAGAGCCAGCGAAGAGTCATATGTTCTATCTCGCCTGCTACGATACTGACCGATTTAGAGGGCTCCTTTTAGAGAGCAGCTTCCTCAACCGTTTCGAAGTTGACGATGAGATTATCGAGAAAATCAGAACAGACGATGAAGCGCTACTGGATTTTGGATTTGATTGGCTGAGGTTCAGTCTTTTTGGAGAAAAAACTATCAGAATAAAAGGTGATGTAGCGGATGAGAAGAAGAGGGAGTTAGGTATCGATTCTAACAATTGAGGAGAACTATATGGGGAACGTAGAAAGCATAAACTCTCCGAACAGCATCCTTGTTGTAGGGGGAGGAATCAGCGGCATAACGGCAGCAGTTGAGGCTGCCGAAGTTGGGTACGAAGTCATTCTATTAGAGAAAAGTCCGTATCTGGGTGGGAGAGTAGCCCGGATGAACCAATATTTCCCTAAGCTTTGTGCCCCTTATTGCGGCCTTGAGATAAACTTCAGGCGGATAAAAACAAATCCCAGGATTAAGGTCTTTACCCTTGCGGAAATAGAGAATATTTCGGGGAAAGAGGGGGATTATGACGTTACTGTCAAGCTGACCCCACGCATGGTTAATGATAATTGCACCGCCTGTGGAAAGTGTGTTGAGGTTTGCCCGGTTGAAAGACTCAACGATTTAAACTACGGAATGGATAAAACCAAGGCCATTTATGCACCCAACCCTTTGTCATTTCCAACAAACTATGTAATTGATACCGAGGTTTGCACGGGTGCAGAGTGTTCTAAATGTGTTTCTGTCTGCCCATATGAGGCTATTGACCTCAGCATGACCACAGAAAGCGTACACATGAAGGTTGGGTCAGTTGTTATGGCTACTGGTTGGAAGCCGTACGATGCTACTAAACTTGATAATCTGGGCTACGGTAAGTATCCGAACGTAATAACTAATGTAATGATGGAAAGAATGGCGGCCACTGACGGTCCAACTCAAGGCAAGATAGTTCGCCCCTCGGATGGGAAAGAGGTGAAAAGCATTGCCTTTGTTCAATGCGCCGGCTCCAGAGATGTAAATCATCTCCCCTATTGTTCAGCCGTATGCTGTTTAGGTTCCCTGAAACAGGTCACCTATATTCAGGAAAAGAACCCTGATGCAAAGGTTTTCCTCTTTTATATAGATATACGCGCCACCGGATACCTGGAAGACTTCTATCGCAAAGTGCAGGGCTATGAGAATCTGTCCCTGATAAAAGGAAAGGTGGCCAAGATTAAAGAGGACCCGCAGACAAAGGACTTGACTGTCGAGGCCGAGGACGTGGCGCAGGGCAAGAAGGTTAGCGAGCCGGTTGAGATGGTTGTTCTGGCTACCGGCCTAGTGCCGTCAATTGCGGACATAAAGATAGCTGCCGATATCACTTATGATGACTATGGATTCATAGCTTCCCAACCTCCAGGGATTTATGCTGCTGGCTGTTCCAAGAGGCCAGCCGATGTGTCCAATTCGGTGATGGATGCCACCGGGGCAGCACTCAAGGCGATCCAATCTGTCGTGGCTGGAGGACAAAATGGATAAGAAACTGGGAGTTTATATATGTGGTGGTTGCAGCATTGGCGATTCGCTCGACCTGGACAAGGTGTCCGAAGTAGCCACCAAGGAATATAAGGTTGAGATATGCAAGACTCACCCATTCCTGTGCGGTAAAGAAGGCGCCCAGCTCATCGCAAAGGATATAGAGGATGGTGTTAACACGGTAGTTATAGCTGCCTGTTCTCCTAGAGCACAGCAGGAAATCTTCTCTTATGATTCGGGTGTTGTCCTGGAGAGGGTAAATCTGCGGGAACATGTCGTCTGGTCTCACACCCCTCAAGACGAGAACACACAGATGCTTGCCGAGGATTATTTAAGGATGGGCCTTGCCAAGGCTCAAAAGGTCTTCCCCGCAGAACCTTACCAGGAGGCGATTGATAAAACCATCCTGGTGGTTGGGGGTGGAATAAGCGGAATGACCTCGGCTGTGGAAGCAGCCAAGGCTGGATATGAGGTTTGCCTGGTAGAGAAGAGTCCGTCTCTAGGCGGCTGGATGTCTAAGCTGTACAAACAATATCCCAAGCATCCCCCTTATCAGCAGTTGGAAGATACCGGCATTGAGGCCAAGATCAAAGAAGTAGAAGGTAACCCCAGAATCAAGGTGTTTACCGGTGCGGAGATTGAGAAGACTTCGGGGGCTCCCGGGATGTTTGATGTTCTCGTGAAGCAGAATGGTAACCAGACGAGTTTGCGAATTGGCTCTATCATTCAAGCTACCGGATTCAGGCCCTACGAGGCCAATAATTTGGACCATCTGGGTTTCGGTAAATATCCCGATGTTATTACAAACTTCCAGATGGAGGAACTGGCACAACAGGGCAAGATCAAACGGCCTTCGGATGGGAAAGAGGTTGAGAGCGTAGCTTTTATCCAGTGCGCCGGGCAACGGGATGAGAACCACCTGCCCTACTGCTCCTCCTTTTGCTGCCTTACTTCTCTAAAGCAGGCTCTATATGTAACCGAGAAAAATACTGATGCGTCCGTTTACATATTGTATAAGGATATAAGAACACCAGCCCAATATGAGGATTTCTATAAGAGGGTGCAGGAGGAACAGGCCGTATTTTTCACCAAAGGAGAGGTGGAGGGTATTTCAGAAGGGGGAGGCTGCCTGACAGTGGAGGTGGAAGATACGCTGTTGGGTGAGAAAATTGGTATTAACGCCGACCTGGTTGTTCTTGCCGTAGGGATAGTTCCAAACTCTATGCCTGAAGAGGCAAAGAAAGCTACGGCAGAGGCGGAATCCTCCGGAGAAAAGTGTGAAGAGGCTGCTGAGCGTGCTGCGGATTCAGGTTTTTATGCATCTCCCGCCCTCCAGCTTAAATACCGGCAGGGGCCTGAGCTTCCTACTTTAAAGTATGGATTTCCCGATTCTCACTTCATTTGCTTTCCCTATGAGACGCGGCGAACGGGGATTTATTCCACCGGTTGCGTTAGGCAGCCGGAGGATAGCGCTACCTGCATTGATGATGCCACCGGGGCCGCCCTCAAGGCAATCCAATGTGTGGAGCAAAGTAGCAAGGGCATGGCAGTACATCCAAGGACATGGGACCAAACCTATCCAGACCTGTTTATGCAAAGGTGCACCCAATGCAAGCGGTGTACCGAGGAATGCCCCTTTGGTATGTACGATGAAGATGAGAAGTTCAATCCTCTACCCAATCCGACGCGATGCCGAAGATGTGCCATCTGCATGGGTTCATGTCCGGAAAGAATCATCTCATTTAAGGACTATTCCGTTGACATTATTAGCTCCATGCTCAAGGCTGTAGAGGTTCCTGAAGAGGACGAAGAAAAGCCAAGGGTTATCGCCTTTCTCTGTGAAAATGATGCCTATCCGGCGCTTGATGTGGCCGGTATCAATCGTCTCACCTATAATCCATACGTGAGGGTGATCCCGGTAAGATGCCTGGGTTCGATAAATATTGTCTGGATTGCCGATGCCCTGTCAAAGGGCATAGACGGGATAATCATGATAGGGTGTAATTACGGAGATGATTACCAGTGTCACTTCATAAAGGGTAGCGAGTTGGCAAATTACAGGATGGAGAAGGTGCAAGAGACATTACAGAGGCTTGTCCTCGAGTCCGAAAGGATTGAGGTGTGGCAGCTTTCGATATCCGAATACGACAAATTACCTAAAATCTTCGACGATTTCCTGGAAACGATAGAAAGAGTTGGCCCTAACCCCTATAAGGACTTTTAGTAGCCTTGGCATAAAACACTTACGCCGGAGGCATTGGACCGGTTGAATTTTGTGCATGCCACTGGCCACAGAATAGAGGAGGATAGTTCACATGACTTTAGCGACTCCTGATAAAGAAACGATGGATATTCTACTGGAGTTGGGTGGCGAAAAGTTAAAGATATGCTATCAGTGTGGCACCTGTACTGGTGTTTGCCCCTGGAATCTGGTAAGGGATTTCAATGTTCGCAAGATAGTGCACCAGGCGCAGTTGGGTCTTGTTGATTTTGAAGATGAAGATAACTGGACCTGCGCTACCTGTGGTGCCTGCGTTAAGCGCTGCCCGCGGGGTGGTGAGACTATAGATGTCATGAAAGCAATACGCAAGGTCGTTTCAGAGATGGGGGCGGGCAAAGTTCCCGATTCACTTCGCATCAGCATAAAGAACATAGCTTCACTGGGTAATCCTCAGGGGGAGGCACCGGAAAAACGGGCGGATTGGGCCCAGGGCAGGGACGTGAAGACATTCACTCCACAAACTGAATGGCTTTATTTCCCATGTTGTATCTCGGCTTATGACGCAAAGGTAAAAAGAATGGCTCTAGCTACGGCGGACATTTTAGGGAAATTGGGGATGGATTTTGGGATACTGGGAGAGAAAGAGAAGTGCTGTGGAGAGAGTGTCCGCAAAGCTGGAGGCGAGGAGACATTTCAGAGCCTGGCTAATACCAACATTCAGACATTTACTGAGAGTGGGGTTAAAAAAGTGCTGGTCAGTTCCCCTCACTGTTATCATACCTTCAAGAATGAATATCCGGAGCTGGGAGCTGAATTTGAAGTAGTCCACACCACACAATTATGGGCTCAGCTCCTCGAAGAGAAGAAGCTGAATTTCTCCCGGGAGGTAAAAAAGAAGGTTGTCTATCATGACCCCTGTTATCTGGGGCGTCATAATGATATTTACGATGAACCACGCCGTGTACTTGAAGCCATCCCCGGCGTTGAGCTGATAGAATTTGAGGATTCAAAACAGAACGCAATTTGCTGCGGTGGGGGAGGGGGAAGGATCTGGATGGATACCCCGAAGGGGGAGAGGCTCTGTGATTGGAGGCTGGAGCAGGCCATTGAGCTTGGTGCAGATGTTCTGGCTGTTGCCTGTCCTTACTGCATGCTCAACTTCGATGATAGCGTGCTCACGTTGGGAAAAGAAGACACCATTGAAATAAAAGATGTTTCGGAATTGGTGCTCGAAGCGATTTAAATAGGAAGCATGAACAACCGGGACCTCATAAAACCAGATAGCAACTTCACCAAAGAAGTAATTGGTTTGGGTGGGGAATCGCTGAAGAAGTGCTTCCAGTGCAGCACGTGCTCGGTAGTCTGTACTCTATCTCCAGACGACAAGCCCTTCCCCAGAAAAGAAATGCTATGGGCTCAGTGGGGGCTTAAAGACAGGCTATTAGGGGACCCGGACATCTGGCTGTGCCATCAGTGCAACGATTGTACAGTTCACTGCCCCAGAGATGCCGGTCCCGGGAATGTCCTGGCTGCGCTTCGTAATTATAGCTTTGGCCATTATGCCAATCCTGCATTCCTCGGAAAAGCATTTCGCAACCCAAAATACCTACCGTTACTCCTCTTGTTTCCCGTTGTACTCTTCTTAATCTTACTGGGAGCAACGGGGAACCTGACAATACCGGAAGGTGAAATAGTCTTTGAACACTTCATGCCCCATATCATTCTTGATCCTGTATTCTTAGTACTTACAGGACTAATCTTTGTCATTGTTGCCATGTCACTTTCCAGATTTTGGAGAGATATGAAGAAAAGTACAGGCTCTCCTAAATCATCTATAACCGATATCATTAGCGGCTCAGCAATATCTAAACTTATCGAATTTCTGCAACACAAGAAGTTCTATGAGTGCGGATCATCAAGGATCAGGATGCTTTCGCATATGGCCATATTCTATGGATGTATGTCCTTCGCATTGGTAACAGCATCCGTTTTTATTGGAACATATACCGTTGGTCTCGAGCTTCCCATGGCGCAGTATCACCCGCTGAAGATTATCGCTAATCTGGGCGCTATAGCCGTTATTACCGGGTGTTTGCTGATAATAGTGAGGAGGCTAAGTGCAGGAAAAGCCACAGGAAACAGTAGTTATCTTGATTGGAATCTTGTAATTCTAATCCTTATAGTTACCAGCTTAGGCATTTTAACAGAGGTGTTAAGGTTAGCCGATCTTGCTACCGCTGCTTATGTGCTCTACTTCATTCATTTAGTATTGGTATTCTACGGTATAGCTTATTTCCCGTATTCCAAACTTGCTCATATATTGTATAGGTCTCTTGCCATTCTATACGCGGATAGTAATAATATGGGAGGTAAAAAGACACTTAGCCCGAAGCCTAGAAAAATACGAGATAGTGAAATTGAAATATAGGGTTCAAAGGGATATAATTCATAGTAGTAAACTTAATACCGTGGGGATATAAACATTTACTATAACTGTCCCCGGTGTTAGCAATTAGTAGGACCTGAGGTATTATCCCTTTCCTGAAACTATAAAAATTGGATGGATCATATTTGTAATTCTTAGTTTGTGATATTTATCACATAGCCATATGTTAACGTGTAACTATAATGAATAGGCTGGTTGGAGGTAAGTTGTAGATGGACCCTATAATATTTCTGTATGTACTGGTTATAGCATCATATTTATATATCGCTGGAACTTACACATATAGAGTGATGAAATACATGCGGATGCCAGCCCACCTGAGGTGGGAGCTGTATCCGGTTCCGCATGACGAAGGGAAGTCCTACCTGGAGGAGACTGATTGGTCGACCAAGGAGCGGAATAAGAACTTACTTAAAGATGTACTATTCATAGTAAAGGACTACCTGACTTTCTTCCAATACTTCAAGCTGAACAGAGCATACTGGGTAGTTCTTTATATGTGGCATGTCGGGTTCTACCTCATTGTAACATTCCATGGTTTGGTTGCTATTGGTGCCATCGCCATGATCGCCGGTGCTGATATCTCCGCCGAATCGTCAAATGTCGGCGTTCTTATACTGTACTACCTGACGCTGGTGGTCGGTGTAGCCGGCTTTGGACTGGGTTGTCTTGGCAGCATTGGTGTAATGATAAAAAGGCTGGCTGACCGGGATCTAAATCTCTTTGCCTCACTAAAGAACTACTTCAGCTATGTATTCTATTTCTTCGTGTTCCTCAGCGGATTAATTGCCTGGGCAGTGTACGATCCCACTTTCGCTGTGTACAGAGAATTCTACTCTGGTGTATTTACATTCGATGTTGTACCCGTTGACCCGGCGCTGGTCGCTCACGCTGTGCTCTTCGCCATGTTCCTGTTCTATATGCCGTCAACGCAGGCCATGCACTATGCGACCAAGTTCTTCGCCTACTTCGCGGTGCGCTGGAACGACGCCCCGAATTTAAGAGGCAGCAAAATCGAGAAGAAGCTGCAGGCTCTGCTGGGACAGACTGTGACCTGGTCAGCACCTCATATCCAGACCGGAAAGACGTGGGTTGAGGTCGCAACAAGTGACGTTGAATCCGAGGTGAAAAAGGATGAGTAAGAAAAAAACTAAAGTAGCAGATATCAGCAAACCAAGCGAACAGATGGCTACGCTTGACCTAAAGGACCTGATGCCTCTCCCCTACCCGCTCACTGAGGACGGTCTGAAACCGATGAAGTCCCTTACGGAGGATCAGAAGTGCAGGTATGAGTGCTCACTGGACGGCGTCTGTGGCGTGGGCATGCTCAAGCCCGAGAGTAAGGAGGAGGAGGAAAGGATGGTCAAGGCCTTCCTTGAGGGGCTTAAGAAGCTGCTTTCTAAGGAGAACAACTGGACGTTCCTGCAGCCTCTCCTGCTCTCGCTGAAGTATTGTGCCAAGTGTCAGACGTGTAATGACGCCTGCCCCGTATATGTTGGTAGCGGCAAGCAGGAAGTCTACAGGCCCACCTATCGCTCGGAGGTCCTGCGCAAGATCGTCCATAAGTACATCGATGGTGAGGGTATCTTCGACCGTCTCACCGGGGACGACTTCGAGCTCAACTGGACTGCTTTAGCCAGACTCATCGAATCAGCCTACAGGTGCACACTGTGCAGGAGGTGCGCCCAGACCTGTCCTATGGGCGTTGACAACGGCTTGATAAGTCATGAAATCAGAAAGTTATTCAGTCAGGAACTCGGCATTGCAGCCCCGGAGTTGCATGAAAAAGGCAGCGTGCAGCAGCTGAAAGTTGGTTCCAGCACGGGCATGAACCCCGCTGCTCTCGCCGATATCATTGAGTTCATGGAGGAGGAGATAGAGGAAAAGACGGGGAAGAAGATAAAGATACCCGTTGACAAGAAAGGTGCGGATATCCTGCTCATTCACAATGCCGGGGAGTACCTGGCTTGGCCGGAGAACCCCGCGGCCTTTGCCATAATCTTCGATGCTGCCGGGATAAATTACACGCTGTCGAGCGACCTTGTGTCCTATGATGCGGTTAACTACGGTCTATGGTACGACGATTTCCAGCTTGCCAGAGTAGTGCTTAAACATGCACAAACTGCCAAAGAGCTGGGTGTGAAGAAAATCATGGTAGGGGAGTGTGGACACGCACACAAGGCGATGATTGTTATCTCTGACAGAGTATTAACCGGGGAAATGAACGTTCCTAGAGAGAGCTGTTTCCCGTTACTGGAGGAAATAGTCTTCAGCGGAAAGCTCAAGCTTGACCCACAAAAGAATAACTTCCCCGTTACCCTGCATGATCCGTGCAACATGGTCAGGCTGATGGGTATTGTCGAGCCACAGAGAAGAATACTTAGGGAGCTCTGCCCGCAGTTCCGGGAGATGACCCCTCACGGAGTAGATAACTACTGCTGTGGCGGTGGAAGCGGGTTCGCTATCATGCAGGGCATGAACTTCCCTGACTGGAAAATGGCGATATCCGGAAGGATGAAGGTGAAGCAGGTCGTAGACGCCTTCCAGGATGAGATAAGCCCGGACATTAAGAAACTCCTAAGTGCTCCGTGCTCCAACTGCAAAGGCCAGATACGGGACCTGTTCCGCTACTATGAGCTCGGGCCAAAATGCGGTATCGGTTATACAGGCGCAGTTGAATTCATCGTAAACGCGATGGTTGATATTAAGCAGCCGTACCTGGACCTGGATGAGTTGACAGCATAAATCAGAACAACGCTCGAAATATGAAAAAACCCCAACAATAGCTTCAATGTAAGAGACTGCTGAGAAAGAGTTGCAGGATACTTCCTGCCGGGGG
>JAAXQM010000089.1 GCA_012974295.1 Dehalococcoidales bacterium | reverse complement strand
AAGAGGTGCAGGATACTTCCTGCCGGGGGTCTGGGGGTGTCCCCCAGCTTTAAATAATCCCCCAAGATTGGGGGATATAGGGGGTTGATTGAAAGTATTTCAGCAGTCTCTAGCAGCCTAATGGAGGGAATTTAATCAAGTCTTTGCTTTGTGCAACAGGCTCTCTAACCCTGGTAATCTAAAACCACAACCTGGGTCTCTTCGGATAAGCCTGCCTTGGTTATGGAAAACTTGGGCTGTGGTGATAACCCTGCCTTTATCCCCATTTCCCTGAGGAAGCGGTCCACGGGTGCTAGCTGGATACGCAGCACCTCGGTTTGGAAATGCATGGGTATGACTATCCTGGGCTGAAGAAGCCTTACTGTCTCAACTGCGGTAGCCGCATCAATGGTGGATAACCCGCCAACAGGCACCAACATCACATCTACGCCGTCTATGTCCTCCGCTTGCTCCGCTGTAAGGGTATGCCCCAGATCACCGAGATGGCATAGCCTCATATCATCCATCTCGATGAGATAGACAGTGTTCTTCCCCCGTTCGCTCCCCTTGGTTGAATCGTGGAAGGTGGCGATCCCGTTGATAAAAATACCCGCGATTTCATATTCACCGGGGCCATGGACAATCCTCGGCTCACCACCAACACCTGAGGTGAAGCCATGCCCCGGATGGGGATGACTGGAGGTGACGATATTGGCCTTGGGCTCTCCCAGGGAGTAGCCAATGCTCTCATCATAGGGATCGGTAAGCACGGTGGCCTCCTTCCCCTTAATCCTGAAACAAGAATGACCCAGCCAGGTTATTTCGATTTTACTCACCCCCTCTGAGTTTGCACCCGTTACCCACCGATATTAACATAGCGTACACACCACATGCTACCGGTGAAGATGCGTCGCCTTCCTTAACAAACTATTAGTTTAAGTCGCCAACCTACCCGTGAAGATTGAGGGGGCTATACCCCCTCAATAGACAAACTTATGGTGGGCTCAACTACCTTCCAAACCTGTTTATTAAGGCCCACCCGGAAGGTAATGCCACTGCCGCTAAAGCGATCTTGAGCATATCCCCCGGTATGAATGGATAGAGTCCAATATTGAACACCGAGCTTTCCGGAGCGAAACGACTAAGCCAGTAAGCCAGCCATGACAGACCGAAGGCGTATATCACAACGTTACCAATGAGCATCGCTATGGCCATGCTCCAGATTCGGCGGTCCCATCCCCGCTCAGCGAGCAAGCCTATCACGAAGGCGGCCGCCACAAATCCTACAAGGTAGCCACCGGTGGGACCCGCAAGCACAGCCGGTCCTCCGTGCCATCCTGCAAATATCGGAGCACCTATGGCTCCAAACGCCAGATAGGTAAGCTGGCTTAATGCACCACGCTTACTACCCAAGAGTGCCCCGGCCAGAAGCACGGCAAATGTCTGCCCCGTAATGGGGACCGGGCCAATGTAGAAGGCAATCTGCGCACTGAGCGCGGTGACAGCACCGAAACCTAGTATAAGAAGCAGATCCCGTACCAAAGTCACCCTGGGGAAAAGTGGCACTGAGCGCGGTGACAGCACCGAAACCTAGTATAAGAAGCAGATCCCGTACCAAAGTCACCCTGGGGAAAAGTGCATCCATCATAGTAAGAGCTTTTGTTTGCATTCATCCCTCCTTTCTATACTATTTCGCTCTGTAACAATTAAGATAGCCTAACCGAGGTTATCACAAAGTCAACCCAATTTTTCAATGTAACTATAACGTTAAGAATAGGCGTCTGGCTGCCAGCGCAACACCGTAGCAGCCCAGGACAGGCCTGCACCAAAGGCAACAAGAACTACCATGTCTCCTTGTTTCAGTCTACTCTGTTCGACCGCTTCGCAAAGGGCAATGGCCGGTGATGCTGCCGAGGTATTTCCATAGCGATCGAGATTGACGAAAACCTTTTCACTGGAAATACCCAGTGCCTTCATCGCCGCCTGCGTGATACGGTTGTTCGCCTGATGGGGGATAAAGAGATCGATATCCGATATATTTAGGCCGGCGGCATCGATAACCTGCCTGGAGACGTCAGCCAGAGCAGCAACCCCAAACCTGAACACATTCTTCCCATCCATAACCATATAATAGCGTTTGTCATTATGCGTATTGGTTGGTAAACCGCAGGGGTGGTGTATATAAAGGAGATCGGCGCCCGAGCCGTCATTACCCATGACAAAGCTGAGCATATCCGTAGCATTCCCGTTTGCCTGCACCACCACGGCCCCAGCTCCATCACCAAAAAGCACACAGGTTGAGCGGTCCTCCCAATCGATGGAACGGCTCACAGCCTCGCTGGCAACCACCAGAATATTCTCGCATGCGCCTGCGGCGATGAACTGATAAGCAATTATGAGGGCATAGATGAAACCGCTACAAGCGGCATTAACATCGAAAGCGGCGGCACCCTCTGCACCCAATTCATTTTGCACTAAGGCAGCAGTTGCCGGCATTATTCTATCCGGGCTACTGGTAGCAACAATCACCATATCAAGCTGCTGCGGAGAAAGCCCGGCAACTTCGAGAGCTCTCCGTCCCGCAGCTACCGCCATGGTAGAGGCCGCTTCATCGTCAGCTATGATACGCCGTTCTCTGATCCCGGTGCGGGTTTCGATCCACTCATCAGATGTATCCACCGTCTTTTCCAGGTCCTTATTGGTAAGCACCCGCTCTGGCAGATACTTCCCCCACCCCGTGATCTGCGCGTGCAATATCTATTCCCCTTCACTCATGAAACTGCTGAAAGTATAACAAAACGGCACTCGTGGGTCAACTCATGTCCTCTGCCCATAATGGTGTCTCCACCTGTTTCGCCCAACGAAAAAGGGCGGAGGATAGACCTCCGCCCTTTTAATTTCTATCTGGTGTATCTTAAACCTCGCGGAACTCCCCCTCTACAGTCCCTTCATCGGTCTTCGGTGGCTCTTCCTCTTGGGTAGGCGCTTCGGCGTCAGAGGGCGGTGTTTGATATACAGAAGCGCCTACCTGCTGCATGGTATCGGACAGCTCCTGCATGGTGCGCTGGATCTCTGCTACGTCGCTCCCCTGAAGTGCGGAACGTACGCTGGCGATTTTTTCCTCGGTCTGCTGCTTAAGGTCTGCGGGCACCTTGTCTCCATGTTCCTGAAGGGTCTTTTCTGCAGTATATGCCAGGTTATCGGCGGTGTTTTTGGTCTCTATTTCCTCGCGGCGCTTGGCGTCATCTGCAGCATGTACCTCTGCATCCTGTTGCATTTGCTTCACTTCATCCTTGGAGAGCCCGCTGGATGCAGTGATCACGATCTTCTGCTCCTTGCCCGTCCCTTTATCCTGTGCCTTAACGCTAACAATGCCATTGGCATCAATATCAAAAGTAACCTCAATCTGAGGCATTCCCCGGGGGGCGGGGATGATGCCATCGAGCATAAACCTCCCCAGCGTCTTATTATCGACGGCCATGGCACGCTCTCCCTGAAGCACATGGATTTCCACGCTGGGCTGGTTATCGGCTGCGGTTGAGAAGACCTGGCTCTTCGCTGTGGGTATGGTGGTATTACGGGTAATAAGCGTGGTCATTACACCACCCAGAGTCTCGATACCCAGGGTAAGAGGGGTGACATCCAGCAGGAGCACGTCACTAACGTCCCCCTTAAGCACGCCGGCCTGAATTGCTGCCCCTACGGCCACTACCTCATCCGGGTTAACCCCTTTATGGGGCTCCTTACCAAAAAATTTATTCACCTTCTCCTGAACCAGAGGCATTCGTGTCTGCCCACCAACTAAGACCACCTCATCGATCTGAGTTGTCTTCATGCCGGCATCTTCAAGTGCTTGCTTGCAGGGCCCCATGGTACTCTCCACCAGGTCACCTACTAATTGCTCCAGCTTTGCCCGGGTAAGGGTGATATTCAGATGTTTCGGGCCGCTGGCGTCCGCTGTGATGAAGGGTAGATTGACATCCGTCTGTTGCACAGTAGAGAGCTCACACTTTGCCTTCTCCGCTGTCTCTTTGAGCCGTTGCAACGCCATGCGATCCTGACGCAGGTCAATTCCCTGGTCCTTCTTAAACTCGTCGCACAGCCAATTGGTAACTCTCTGATCGAAGTCATCTCCCCCGAGGTGGGTGTCACCATTGGTTGACTTCACCTGAAAGGTGCCCTCACCCAGCTCCAGAATTGAAATATCGAAGGTACCACCGCCCAGGTCATACACAGCAATAGTTTCGTCTTTCTTCTTATCCAGACCGTAAGCCAATGACGCGGCAGTGGGCTCGTTTATGATCCTGAGCACCTCGAGCCCTGCGATCTTTCCTGCATCCTTGGTTGCCTGACGCTGGCTATCGCTAAAATAGGCAGGTACAGTGATCACCGCTTCTGTTACTTTGTCACCAAGATAGGCCTCAGCATCCGTCTTTATCTTCTGCAAAATCATTGCCGAGATCTCCGCTGAGCTGTAGTCTTTGTCACCCATGACCACCTTCGCATCCCCATTTGAAGCTTCGGTTATCTTATAGGGTAGAAGTTTCTTATCGTACTCCACCGATTCATCTTTAAACTTTCTCCCAATAAGGCGCTTGATGCTGAAAATAGTATTATCAGGGTTAGTGACTGCCTGTCGCTTCGCTACCTGCCCCGTCAGGCGCTCACCGCCCTTATTCATGGCGACCATCGACGGAGTAGTGCGTCCCCCTTCGGCGCTGGGGATCACCGTGGGTTCCCCGGCCTCCATAACTGCAGCACAGCTATTAGTCGTTCCCAAGTCAATACCTATTGCTTTAGCCATTGTTCTCCTCCTTTATATCCTCCTGTGATGTTTCGTAATTCTCTTCACTACCTTTGCCCACACTCACTTTTGTGGGGCGCAGCACCTGATCATGAAGCCTGTAGCCCTTCTGCATTTCCTCGACGACCATCTCCTCTTCACCCTCAGAATAGAGCATAGCCTCATGAAGGTTGGGGTCGAAGGGCTCGCCAATAGCCTTGATCTCACTGAGCCCGTGTCCTTCCAGAATAGATTTGAACTTACGAGAAATAAGCTCAATGCCATCTACCCAGTTGGATTTTGCGAGCTTCTCCGGGACATTCTCCAGGGCACGCTCCAGGTCATCGAGCACAGGGAGCAGAGCTAGTATAAGTGTGCCATTTGCATGCTTGGCTGTTTCATAGCGCTCTTGTTCGGTGCGTTTCTTGTAATTTAAAAAGTCCGCCTGTGACCTCTGCCAGTTAGCAAGATATCCATTAGCCTTGGCCTGCTCCTCAGCAAGTGCCTTTTGCAGAGAAGCTACATCAGCTTCTGGTTCCTCTCCTTCACCTTCCTCTACCGGGAGCATTTCTTCAAAGCCATTGTTTTCCTCATCCATAATAACTGCCTAATTAATCTACCTGCTTAAAATATATATTATTTTTCCCATGGGCTATTGTATCCACTAGCCCGTATGAAGCTCGGCTACGAGTTCGCTCATCAGCGAACTCACGTATCGAACTGAGGAGATCGCCCTGCCATACGGCATACGCCTGGGTCCGATCACGCCAAGAACACCATCGACCTCGCCCGGAACGCCATACTGAGTGATAACCATACTGCACTCCTTCAAGGCATCCTCGCGATTCTCTGCGCCGATGATAACCCAGATACCACCTGCGGTCAGCATCTCGGGAAGTAGGTTCCTGGCAATATCCTTATTTTCCAGCATCTCCATAAGGCACAGCACGCTCTGGGTATGGGTGAATTCCGGCTGAGCCAATATATGGCGTATTCCCTCTATATAGGGATCCTCATACCTTCTCTTATCCTCTTCCGCCATAATCTGCACAACAGCACTTTTTACCTGCTCTTCAACCGGAGACAGCCCTGTATTCTGGGCCATGACCTGAGCCCCAGTCATATCCTGGAACAGGTCACTTAGTTTACGGGAAATTACGTTCATCTCCTCTTGAGATACCACCTCATCAAAGGTTAGCAGTTGCTGCTTAAGCTTAGCCTCCTGAAGTAGGAGTATAAGCAGCGCGAGAGATTCCTGCAGCGTTACCATCTCCACATGCTTAATACGGGATGCCATCGCCTTGGGAGAGGTAACAATCGCTATATTGCTCACCATGCGCGCCAGCAGGGCTGCAGCGAGACGGGTCCATTCCTCTAGCTCCTGCTCAACCTGATGAAATTGATGGGAGAGCATGCGCTGCTCATTCAGGGGGATTTCCTCCTGAACTAGAGATTCCACATAGTATCGATAGCCTTTATCCGAGGGAATACCACCACCGGAAATATGGGGGCGTATTATGTAGCCGCCCTCTTCAAGTCGTGCCATCTCATTACGTATGGTGGCGGAGCTTACACCAATACCATATCGGTGGCCGATCGCCACTGACCCAACGGGGCTTGCTTGTGATATATACTCTCTGACGATAATTCTGAGTATGTTCCCCTGTCGCTCTGTTAACATGTATCCTCGTTCATTAGCACTCGCAACCCGAGAGTGCTAACTAATTTAATTTTCTACCTTTTTATTACCTTTGTCAAGTTTGTACTATGCGGTGTCCAGGACATACTATACACTTTTCAGCCAATGGATACAGTGAGTATATTAAGGAGACCTTGAAGTTTCGGGTATTAACCGAGAAAGTGCAATAGAAGCTCTCGTTGATAGACGAAGACATTGCTGTATGAAACGTACGTCATCACAGCAACCCATAGTGCTAACAATAGTGGTTAATGTGTTATAATCGTAGCCGAAGTCAGTAAGGAAAAGAGTACCCGCGTTATGTCACCTGTACTCAATCAACGGTAGTACTGATTTCCAATTCTTTCCTGTTTGCTATTGTTTTCATCCTGGTGCCCGTAACACCTAGTTTCACGAATACGTTCAATCTTGATTAGAAGTATGAGCCACTCCAAATTGCAGACAGCATAACGCCACCAAGAGTGGAGAGACACTTGAGGAGGTAGTAACAGATTGAGGTTCCCTTTCGGAGCCAGGTTACGTCAGATTCACGAGCTATGGCGCACCTCGGAGATGACCAGAGGGATCATACTGATCATTCTGATAGGGCTGGCCTCTGGATTGGGGGCGGTGCTTTTTCGATGGATGGTCTCCAGCTTCACCACACTCTTTTTCGAAGGTGGTGAGACAGCCTTTGGCTTTTTAGGAAAATATTATGTGATAATTCTCCCTGCTGTAGGCGGGTTAATAGTCGGACTCCTTGTCTACTTCTTAGCTCGTGAGGCAAAAGGTCATGGCGTCCCCGAGGTAATGCTCGCAGTTAATAGCCATGGGGGACGTATAAGAGCGCGTGTAGCAGTAGTTAAAGCATTAGCCTCTGCGATCTGTATTGGGAGTGGCGGTTCCGCCGGCCGTGAGGGTCCCATTATCCAGATCGGCGCTACCATAGGGTCAACTGTAGGACAGTGGTTCCGATTGCCAGAGGACTGGGTAAAGCTGCTTGTTGCTTGCGGAGCAGCCGGGGGTATCGCCGGCACTTTTAATGCCCCTCTCGCCGGTATATTCTTCTCGCTGGAGCTGATTCTGCGCCGCTTTACGCCTCGCAACTTCATCCTCGTTGGTCTCAGTGCCATCATCGCTACCGCCATCTCTTATGCCTTCTGGGGCAATAGCCCCACCTTCACTATGATACCGGAGTACACATGGTCCAGTGGTTGGGAATTGCCTCTCTACATTCTCCTCGGAATCGTGGCCGCCTTCATCGCCAAAGGTTTCATCACAGCCCTTTATCGAAGCGAAGACCTGTTCGGCACATGGCACTTCCCCACTTATTTGAAGCCTGTCTTTGGTGGGCTTGCCGTCGGCCTGATCGGGTTTTTCTACCCCCAGGTTTTTGGCGTAGGCTATGAAGCCATAGAAACCGCACTTTTAGGTGGTTTCGCAGTTGGCCTGCTTGTCGGACTATGCCTTCTCAAGATAGTTGCTACCTCTTTAACTCTAGGGAGCGGTGGCAGCGGTGGCGTATTTGCCCCCTCCCTCTTCATTGGAGCCATGCTCGGTGTGGCCTTTGGCAGCGGAGCTAACGCATTGTTTCCCACAGTAGCTACCGAACCCGGTGCCTTCGGGTTAGTGGGTATGGCAGCAGTATTTGCTGCCGTAGCCCATGCTCCTATTACTGCAATCCTCATCCTCTTCGAGATGACGCGAGACTACCCGATTATCCTGCCGTTAATGCTGGCAGTAATCACAAGTACACAAATTGCGCGGCGACTAAGCCCAGATTCTATTTACACGCTCAAGCTGCGAAGAAAGGGCGTCAAGATTATTGAGGGGGAGATGGACCCACTCATGTTCGTCACTATCGGCGAGATAATGACCAGTAATTACCCCACTGTTTCTATGGAGATGCCCATCATCGAGCTGTCACACAAGCTAAAGAAGTCAGGGCATCATGGCTTCCCTGTCACCGATGAGCAGGGTCACTTCTATGGAATGGTCACCGTAAGCGATGTAGAGGAAGGGCTGCAAAAGGAGAATCCTGATCTTAAGGTCAGTGATATTGCTACCAGAAACCCTGTTACCGCTTATCCAGACCAGAGCGTACATGATATCCTATTGAGGTTGGGAACTATAGATGTGGGGCGCATCCCCGTAGTAGCGAGAGACAATCCCCTCCAGCTTCTTGGAGTGTTACGCAGGCATGATATCATTAGAGCCTATAGCAGGGCGGCGGCTAAAGCTAAAAAGAGTGGT
>JAAXQM010000073.1 GCA_012974295.1 Dehalococcoidales bacterium | reverse complement strand
CCGGTGAAAAAGAGGTGCAGGATACTTCCTGCAGGGGGTCTGGGGGTGTCCCCCAGCTTAAAAAAGTCCCCCAAGATTGGGGGATATAGGGGGTTGATTAGGACTATTTGAGAAGTCTCCGCATTATTGAAAAAGCGCATTTATTATCTGTAGCTACTTAATACTTCTGAAGTAGACAATACACGCTGGCTACTCAAAATAACATTATGCTGACAAAGCCGTTGCGCTTTGATGAAAGCTGTGGCAAAATTGTATAGCAGGATATATGGGAGGTTAAGCATGTATGACAAAATTCTGGTTCCCCTGGACTGTTCGGACCTAGCGGAGATTGCACTACCTTACGCTGAGGAGCTTGCAGGATCTATGGGCTCTAAGATAACACTGATACACGTTTCGGAGTCAGCCGATGACGAGCATGACCATATGCACCGCGCATACATAGAGAAGATGGTTGAGATTACAAAGAAGAGTATTAAGAAATATTTCGAAAAACTAAGTGTAAAATCGATTAAAGTGGACTCAGTCTTTTTCGCTGGTCATATTGCTGAGCAGATTGTGGACTACGCGGAGGAACAAAAGATTGGTCTTATTGTGATGGCCACTCACGGTCGGTCTGGCATAAGGCGCTGGATATTGGGAAGTGTGGCAGCCAAAGTAGTAAGTGCTACGGAGCAACCGATGTTGCTCATCAGGGCCAATGATACAAGCCCCAAAAGGCGTAAGAAACATTTATTTAAGAAAGCACTTGTGCCCTTGGATGGATCAAAGGAGAGTGAAGCAATTATCCCATATATAGGGGAGCTCGCCTCAAAGCTCAAAGCGGAGGTCGTGCTATTTCACGTTATTGCGCCAGTCCAATTCTTTGCTGGCATTCCTGGAGAGGCTGCAAATCAGACGTATGGCCCGGATGAGATAGATAAGATAGTAGCAAAGAAAAAAGGTTCCTTGGACACATTATGTGCTGGGCTTAAGGACAAAGGAATCAAGACTTCGTCTAAGGTTGTAGTTGGTGAACCAGCAAAAGATATTATCAGTAAAGCCGACGAAATACACGCCGATGTAGTGGCTATGTCAACACACGGTCATTCCGGTTTTGATCGTTGGACATTAGGGAGCACCGCAGACAAAGTCCTGCACGGAGGGAACACCCCGATTATGCTTGTTCGGGCTTCAATAGATACTGAGACCTAGGGTGAAATAAGCTATAAAATAGGATATTCAAGCTGTCCTGTCAATATAAGAGAATGCTGAAAAAGGTGTGCAGGATACTTCCTGCCGGGGGTCTGGGGGTGTCCCCCAGTTTTAGAAGCCCCCAAAGATTTGGGGATTAGGACGTTGATTGAGACCATTTCAGCAGCCTCTATTCAATCACATTTCCATGTTTACTCAGAAGGATTCTCTTGTTGACATTCTAGCTTTCCATCCCTAATTACTATTGTTCTATCGGCCATTTCCGCGATGTAATTATTATGAGTCACTACAATGACTGTACGTTTTTTATCTGTAGTTAGTTTGCGTAGTATCTCGATAATGCTTTCGCCAGTCTCAGAATCCAGATTGCCCGTGGGTTCATCCGCCAGGATCAGATCAGGGTCATTTGCCAGGGCGCGGGCGATTGATACCCTCTGCTGTTCTCCGCCGCTCATTTGAGCGGGTTTGTGCTTTTCCCTATCCGCGATCTCCACCAAACCCAATAGCTCGCGAGCCCTTTCTTTTCTCTCTTTCCCCGACTTTATCGTGCTTTCCATAGGAAGCTCTACATTCTCGATGGCGCTCAAGCTTGGTATCAGATTGAAACTCTGGAAGATGAAGCCCAGGTTGTTCCTCCGTATCTTGTGGAGTGAGGAGTCTGGCATGTTAGTAACATCAATGCCCTTTCGCCCCAGATGAATTTTTCCCTTGGTCGGCTTATCGAGGTTTTTCCTGAGCCCGAGGGCCCCATGATGGTTACAAACTCGCCCTTTTTTACCACGAGGCTCACCCCCGAGAGCGAGTGAACCTTACTGCCGCCCATTTCAAATGTCTTACTTAACCCCTTGGTCTTTACAATCGTATTGTTCTCCATAATTAACGTCTCCCTTTTATTAATGTGGATTATTGATTCCTTAGCGCCTCCATGGGGCTCACACGTGATGCTCTCCATGCTGGGTACAGGCTGCCCAGAGCGCCTGCTACAGCGGCAACGCCCAGCCCCAGCAGCATGGCTCCCATGGTAACAGTTACGGACACGGACGTGTCCAGGGTCTCGCCCGGGCTTAGTAACCAGGTGCTGAACACCGATGCGCTAACCGCAGCAATGCCAAGACCGATAATCCCTCCAATGAGACCAACATATAGGCCCTCATACATGAATTGCCTAAGTACTTCCCGGCTGCTGAATCCCAGTGCCTTAAGTGTGCCTATTTCCTTTGTTCTTTCACGTACCGTGTAGAACATCAGGCCGAAGATGAGAAGGACCCCGATTATAACGGATACAATCGTAATACCGAATCCCATTGACTGGATACTGGAGAGATTCCCATCTATAGTACTGATAATGCTTTCTTGCTGTTGCACGATACGGTCACCGAACTGCGCTTGCACATCAGTCATAGACGTTACAGTATATCCCGGGTATGCTTCCTGAATCTCAGCCACTACGTCATCGACAGCGGTAACATCCTCCGCATACACCGTCGCTGAGGACAGTTGGCCAGGCATACCAAGCAGGTCTTGAGCTATGGGAAGGCTCATATAAACTTGATTCTCCCTGAAGCCACTGGAGTAGACCCCGACGACATCGAAATATGTGCCATCGATATTTATACTATCGCCAACACCGGCTCCGAAATAGTCGGTAAGATCCTCGCCGATGAGAACGGCGTAACCCTCGCCCTCTACCAGGCTTCGCCCGTCAATTATATTTGATGGCAAATAGTGATATTGCTCAGCAAGATCAGCATCGAGGGGAACACCGCTTGCCATATATGCAGGTTTAACCCTACCGCCACCAAACGTGCCCCCACCACCCTCTGCCTCGTCGAAACCTCCACTCACCATCGGTATCACTGCCTCGATGCCGTCCATAGCTAAGATTCCATTAACTGCATCATCATCTATTGGCGTTTGCGCAAAAGGCCCAAAACTGCCTATCTGAATGGCAGTCATTGACATCTCGGCTTCCTCTACAGTGGCCTCAGCTGTCTCACTATAATCCTCTAAAATTGCTGCCGTAGCATCCTCGCTGGCATTGACACCGGCTATGG
>JAAXQM010000282.1 GCA_012974295.1 Dehalococcoidales bacterium | reverse complement strand
GGGGTGAAAACGGCTCCGGCAGGAAAAAGCATGGCAAGAATGGCAGTGACCTCGATATCAAAGTACCTCAGGGTACGCTCATTTATAAGGAACGCGAAGGTGAAAGAGAATTGATGGTAGATATGGCAGTGGATGGGCAACGGGTTATGGTAGCGCGGGGGGGGCGTGGCGGTTATGGAAATACCCGTTTTGCCACTCCGGTCAATCAAGCACCACGCATCGCCCAAAAGGGTGAGGTGGGGGACGAGGCCTCGCTGATCCTCGAACTGAAACTGATTGCCGACGTCGGGATCATCGGCCACCCTAGCGTGGGCAAGTCCACTCTCCTTGCAACAGCATCAGCTGCGCGGCCGAAGATCGCTGCCTATCCTTTTACCACTACAGAGCCAATTCTGGGTGTGGTAGATGTAGGGCACAACTCCTTTGTGCTTGCCGAGATCCCTGGGCTTATCGAGGGGGCACACCGTGGCTTGGGACTGGGGCATGATTTCCTGCGTCATGCAGAGCGTACCAGGGTGCTTATTCACCTGCTGGATGGCAGTTCAGCTAATCCGCGTGCCGATATGGATCAGATTAACAAGGAATTAGCCATGTTCAATCCGGTGCTCGCGTCGAAGAGGCAACTGGTGGCGGTCAACAAGATCGATCTACCAGAGGTCTTTGAACGCATCCCCGAATTGCAAAAGGAGCTTGGAAACGGAGAAGCGCCCCTCTTCATCTCCGCAGCGACAACCGAGGGAGTTTCGCAGTTAATGACTAAGGCATGTGAGATGCTGGACAGCATTGCTGCGCCTCAGCCGGTAGAGGCGATAACGGTATTTCGTCCCCAGCCGAGGAAGGAGAGGGTCACTGTTTCCATGGAGGGGGAAGTCTTCGTTGTCTCATCATCCAGGGCAGAAAAGCTGATAGCCAGGATGGATGTACAGAATCCGGAGGCGCGGGCCTATATCAGGAATCAATTCACCAGGATAGGGGTCACTAAGGCCCTAAAAAATGCCGGGGTGAAACTGGGAGACACGGTCCGCTTCGGCAAGGTAGGGATGAAATGGGAGTGATCCCAAAATTGCAGAATATCGGTGTGCTGGGTGGAACCTTCGACCCGATCCACAACGGTCACCTCATTATCGCCGAGGAGGCCAGGCTTAAGCTGGGGCTGGAGCGGGTGATCTTCGTCCCCGCCGGCGAGCCCTGGCTCAAAGATCAGAGGGACATCTCCCCTGGTGAGGATCGCATGGCAATGATCAAACTTGCTATCGTCCCCAACCCTTACTTCCGCACATCGAGCGTTGATTTAGCGCGTACCGGCCCGTCCTACACCGTGGATACCCTCACCGATTTAAGACGCGATCTCGGCGAGGAGGTAAGCTTTTTTTTCATCCTCGGCCTGGATGCCGTAGCAGAGATTCTCAGTTGGAGGAAGCCGGAGGACATAATTACCATGTGCCGATTGGTTGGGGCAAAGCGCCCCGGATATCGAGCCATCGACCTGAAGCACCTGGAGAGAAACATCCCCGGAATCGCCCGACGCTTCACTATACTTCACAATCCGCTGATCGACATAAGCTCTTCTGTTATCAGGGAGCGCGTTGCCCGTGGACTCCCCATCACAGGCCTCGTTCCCAATGCGGTGGAGCTTTATATCAGCGAGAAAGGGCTATATTCAGGGATTGCCGAAAAAGAGATACCCCGATCCTCAAAGGGGGCTAAGAGGTGAGGTGAATAAAAGATGTAGGTCGGATGTAGTATCCCCTGATCCGACGGGGTCTCCTAGTATAATAAATCTCCAAAGACTGAAGGATTTTTGGTTAATTGATTCTATCTCAGTATTTTCTTCGATACCGCTGAAGAAGAGGTGCAGGATACTTCCTAAGGGGGGTCTGGGTGTGCCCCCCAGCCTTAAAAGTTCCCCAAGCCTGGGGTATTTGGATTTGATTGATACTATCGCAGCATGCTCCTAAAGAAAATAGAGGGCGCAAAAGAAGCATTCAATAAAACATTAGAAG
>JAAXQM010000205.1 GCA_012974295.1 Dehalococcoidales bacterium | reverse complement strand
CTTCTTCCAGAGGGTAAGCATATACCGAATATTTTTTGCATCCAACATTTGGGCAATAGATATTATGAAAGCGATGATTCCAACAACCAAAGCTAATATTACTAGCCACAATGCCCAATCATTCAGAATGCTGAAAATTCCACCACCAATGCCTACTATCCCAACAAATGCAAAGAATGTAGAATTCCTATCCGCCTTCTTTTCTCTCTTTTTAAGTACTGTAAACTGACCTTCCGTTAATCTATCCTTACCAGATCCACAGCCAGGACACGATATACGATTTCTATCTAATCCAGTTTTGCAGAATGGGCACTTCATATCCCTACCTCCTCACTTAGTACACTCTCACCCTCGTAACAGTAATAAATTCAGTTATAGGGGTTGATTTGTAGAAGAAAGTCAAACGAGGAGTTACTTTTATAACCACAAAGGTGTCCTCCTTTTTTGTTATCAGAAGACTCACAATGGAATAACTTGTTAGGGGATGATACTCCAGGCAGGGTAGCCTGTCAATGCTATGGTCCATAATAACCAAACGTTTTGACGAAGCTTTTTGCAATGCTTATAATAAGTCTGAAACTGAGGCTGTTGAAAAACATTATTGGCAAATTATTAGCAAAAATAGAATCGGTATCTGTTATGTTATGTGACTTCAGTGAAATTAGCTACAGATTTAACGTGCGCCCGTAGCTCAGCGGATCAGAGCATCGGTCTTCGGAACCGAGGGTCGGGGGTTCGAATCCCTTCGGGCGCGCCATAAATCGTAGCTAAATTAATCTCTTTAGTGCTCACCATAACAGGTCATTCCCCAAATAGCGTGGTAATGTTGACTTGATTATGGCCCAGTGCTAAAATACAGGAAGTGGCGATATATTATCCATGGCGATTGCTTCGTTTGTAGTAGCCCCGACCCCATCTAAACGTAGGGGGTTGGGCTTTTTTAATGAAAGGAGCCCTATATGTCAAGTGCAGTAGTGAAACTTTTTAAAGACCCTGTCGTTGCAGCCAAGGCTACTGAGGAGTTGAAATCAAAGGGTTATAAGGCGGAGGAGATCGGCATTCTAGTGCGCGATGGTGATAAGGCGAAACAATTAGGTGCCAAGGTCACCAAAGAGATTGGGGCAGCGTTGGCCAAGTTGGACGTCCCTGAGGATACCGCTGCGTACTATGAATTTAGCGCCGCAATGGGTGGCATCCTTATCAGTGTACAGACAGATGAGGCGCGCATTCCCCAGGCTCGGGAGATCTTGAGGAATGCAGGCCTTGGAGCCACTCCTGCAAGAGAGGAAATGTGGGCATCGAGCCCGGCATTTCCCGTTGCGGAAAGAATGTCAGCAACCGATCCTATTGACGCCAGGATGACCGGCGATTTCCGAAAATACTAGATTTTTTATATTTATAGGAGGGAAAAGTGTCTCGATTTATTGCGAAGTCAGCTATCAGGGGTGCTAACGGAGTTGTTGCCAAAGCGGATGAGATGCTCAAGAGCGCTCTGCAAAAGCACGGGGGGGAGGCACCGGTTGCCTTTGTCGACAAGGAAGGCGTAGGCTCAACCTTCTTCCTTCCCACAATCTATGCGTATACCGGGCATAAAATAGAGAAGCTGAGCGATATGACTCCAACGTTGGAGTATTGCAAGAGCTTAGTACCGCCAGTGCCTGGCGACAACCTGTGGCTACCATATCTGGGCGAGACGGCGGATGCCGGAGTATCTACCCTGTTTGCTGAAGAGATGATCAAAGCGATAGAATTCGTTGAGGGGAAACAGCCAGAGAAACGCAACGGCTTTACTTTCAACGGTCCCATTAGCGATGTGCAGACGCGCTCGTGGGGGATTCAGATGGTCGATGGCAGCATGCCCGGTTTCGCTGCCGTTATCGGCGCTGCAAAGAGCAATGAGGTTGCAGTTAAGATCGTACGCGAGCTCCAGTCCAAGGGACAGCTGGTTTTCCTATCCGGCTCGAATAACGGCCGCTCTATTGTGGATCAGCTCCTGGAAGAGGGCGTGGAGTTGGGCTATAATACCTTCACCGTCCCCTTTGGCACTGATACCGAATCCACGGTCTATGCCCTGGGCTATGCAGCCAGGGCCGCCATCAGTTTTGGCGGTGTCACCCCGGGCAACTTTCGCGAGATACTGCTGTATAACAAGTTTCGCTGTTTTGCCTTCGCCCTCTGCCTCGGCCCCATGGATGACCTCAAGTGGGCTACTGGAGCAGGGGCCATCACCTATGGCTTCCCCGCCATCCTAGATACCGTTACTCCCAACATCCTGCCCACAGGAATCACCAGATATGAGCATGTCGTCAGCATGCCTTTTGACGATATTCCAGGCAAGGATGATATGGAGCGGGCGCAGCGGCTGGTGCAGCGCTGCATCGAGGTCAGAGGCATTAAGATTAAGATACCATCGGTTCCCATTCCCGTTGCCTACGGCCCTGCATTTGAAGGCGAGGTTGTACGCCGCGCAGACCTACGAGTCGAGTTCGGTGGCAAGAATGGCGTATGCTTCGAGTTGCTGTCAATGAAAGACCCTGATGATGTAGAGGACGGCAAGTTCACTGTGGTGGGGCCCGATGTCGATAGCTTTGAAGAGGGGTCAAAAATACCCCTTGCCATCGTGGTTGACGTAGCGGGACGCAAGTTACAGAAGGACTTTGAGCCCGTTCTGGAACGTCAAATACACCACTTCGTAAACGGCGCCGAAGGGATTCAGCACGTCGGCCAGCGAGACATTACCTGGATCCGCTTCAGTAAGGGAGCCGCAGGGAAGGGTTTCACCCTTAAACACATCGGTGACATACTTCATACGAACCTTCACAACTCCTTCGGTGCAATCGTAGATAAGGTCCAGGTCACCATATATACCGAGGAGGCTAAGGTTAGGGAGCTAATAGAGCAAGCACGGGAGGTCTATCGGGAAAGGGATATCCGAACGGCAGGGATGACCGATGAGGCAGTGGACACCTACTATAGTTGCACACTGTGTCAGTCATTCGCTCCCAATCATGTTTGCGTCATCAATCCCGAGCGCACCGGTCTCTGTGGCGCATACTCTTGGTTAGATTGCCGTGCCTCTTACGAAATCAATCCTACCGGCCCCAATCAGCCTGTTCCCAAGGGGAAGACTATCGATCCGGTTAAAGGGGTATGGGAGGGAGTCAACAGTTTCGTATTTGACCACTCGAATAGGGCCGTAGAACGTTTCACCATCTATTCGCTTATGGATTCCCCAATGACCACCTGTGGCTGCTGTGAGTGCGTGATGATCGTCGTCCCTGAGGCTAACGGGGTGATGATAGTCTCCCGAGATGACTACAGCATGACCCCCTGCGGAATGACCTTCACCACATTAATGGGCACCGTAGGCGGTGGCCAGCAGACCCCGGGAATGATGGGGCATAGTAAGCGGTATACCCTGAGCGGTAAGTTCATCCCGGTAGAGGGAGGCCTAAAGCGGGTGGTTTGGCTTTCCAAGAATATTAAGGAAGAGTTCGCGGATGAGTTTAAAGAGGTGTGTGAGCGAATAGGCGAACCTGACCTCATAGATAAGATCGCCGATGGCACCAACGCAACCACAGTGGATGAATTATTACCCTTCCTGGAGGGAAAAGGCCATCCTGCCCTTACTATGGAATCCATGATTTAACGGAAAAATCTGAAAGAACGCCAAACAAGGGTCGAATTCCTCGACCCTTGTTTCATGGGTGAAAAAGGAGGAACCATTATGTCAGCAGTGGAAGTGCCGACTGAGAAGTGGACGGGAAAGATACACGAAGTAAAACTCGGAGGTAATGGCCGCAAGAGCGTGGTCGTAGGTGGTGAGAACATGCTTCCCTTCCTCCACTTCGAGGGTAAAATACCCAATAAACCCATTATCGCTATAGAGGTTCAAGACCGTAATCCAACGGATTGGTCGCCCCACCTGATTTCTGTTTGGGGCGATGTGCTTGCTGACCCCGGGGCATGGGCAAAGAAAGCTGTGGAATACGGAGCGGACATTATTGCGCTTCGACTTAGAAGCGCCCATCCTGAAGAGGCTAATACCGGTGCCTCCGAAGCAAAGAAAAGCGTGGATACGGTTCTTTCAGCAGTGGACGTCCCCGTTATTGTCTTAGGGCCCGGGGTAGCGGAAAAGGATAATGAAGTGCTGGTAGCCGCCTCCGAGGCTGCCAAGGGTCAGAGGATAGCGCTGGGAAACTGCGAGGAGAAAAACCATCGCACCATCGCCGCAAGCTGCCTCGCTGATGGTCATATCGCCATTGCGAAGACCCCCATCGACCTCAACCTTGCCAAACAGCTCAACATCCTTCTGTGTGATGTCGGGCTATCGACCGACTCTATCCTCATGGATCCGACTACCGGGGCTCTGGGTTATGGCATAGAATATTGCTACTCGGTGATGGAACGGCTACGCCTGGCCGCTCTCGGTGGAGACAATATGGCGGCAATGCCCATGTTCTGTAGCGCCGGTGAGGAGACATGGCGTCAGAAGGAGTCTAAGATCACCGAAGGGCTGCCCCCGACGTGGGGGGACCACCTGGAGCGCTCGTTAACCTGGGAGGGGATCACCGCCATTATGCTGCTTAACGCCGGCGCTAATATTATAGCGCTCCGCCACCCCGACACGGTGACGCTGGCAAAGGCCAGCATCGATAAGCTGATGAGCGCATGAGAGGAGGACTGTAAAATGGCATTAACTGGTATTGAGATCTATAAGTTCTTACCTAAAACTAACTGCAAGGAGTGTGGTTTCCCTACCTGTCTGGCCTTCGCTATGAAGCTGGCTGCCAAGGGTGTGGAGCTTTCCCTGTGCCCCTATCTCTCCGAGGAGTCCAAACAGGCCCTTGAGAGTGCTTCTCGTCCACCGATCCGCCTGGTCACCATTGGCACTGGAGACCGTAAGATAGGGGTGGGTAATGAGGTGGTGATGTTCCGCCACGAGAAGACTTTCTACAACCCGCCTGCATTTATAGTTCAGATTAAGGATACCGATTCTACCGATGACGTAGCGAAGATCGTCGATGAGGTTTCCAGCTACAGTGTGGAACGGGTTGGCCTAGAGCTCAAGCTAAACGGCATCGCCATTGAGAATGCGTCCAATAATGGCGATAACTTCGTTAAATGTGTGGCGTTAGTTAAATCCAAAACTGATCTCCCCTTAATTCTTATGTCAAATAACCCCTCGGTTATGGATCAGGCGCTGGAAAAGGTGGCCGAAGCCAAGCCGCTCATTTACGCCGCAACTAAAGAAAACGTTGACCAGATGGTGGAGCTGGCTAAGAAATACCAGTGTCCCCTGGCAGTATATGAACCCGCCGGGCTGAGCGAGCTTGCAGAATTGGTAACGCGAGTAACGGAGGCCGGTGTGGAGGACGTGGTTCTTGATCCGGGCGCCCGTGAATTTGGCCAGTCCCTCTCCGCCCTGACTCAGATCCGTCGCCTGGCCATTAAAAAGAGTTTCCAGCCGTTGGGATTCCCCGTAATTACCTTCCCCGGCCAGGGCTCAGGTGGCATAGAGGAAGAGGCGGTGCTAGCCGGGCAGCAAGTAGCAAAATATGCCGGGGTCATTGTACTTGATCGCTTTACCCCGGGCGTAGTGTACCCACTGCTAACCCTACGTCTCAACATCTATACCGACCCGCAAAAACCGATTCAGATGACCCCAGGCATCTATGAGATAGGCAAACCGACAAAGGAGAGCCCGCTGTGCGTAACCACCAACTTCTCCCTGACCTACTTCTCTATCGCTGGAGAGTTGGAGTCCAGCGGCTTCCCCGCCTGGCTTATGGTATGTGATACCGAGGGTCTCTCTGTGCTCACCTCCTGGGCCGCAGGCAAACTAGATGCAGATAAGATCGCTAAAACAATTAAGGAGTTCAATGTGGCTGATAAAATCAGCCACAGAAATATAATTATTCCCGGCGGTGTCGCCGTACTCCGCGGTGAGCTTGAGGAAGAATTACCCGATTGGAAGATTCTGGTCGGCCCCCGCGATGCGGTGGACGTTGGTGGCTTCCTGAAGAAGCAATAGGCCTCTTGAGGTATGACTAAGACCATAGCTATCGTAGGGAAGGGGGGTGTTGGAAAGACCACCATCTCCGCCCTCCTTATCGATTTGCTCACTAAAAAGGGTGCCGTGCTTGCCATCGACGGCGACCCCAGCGCGAATCTTCATACGGCACTTGGTTTGCCTCTCGAGGAAACGGTGGGCGGGGTTCGTGAGGAGATGGCCAATCGTAAGGCAGCCGAGAGCAGTGGCATTCCCAAACCGAATTACCTCGAACTGCGGATTCAACAGGCCCTGGTGGAATCGGAGGGGGTGGACCTTCTGGCTATGGGACGACCCGAGGGGCCCGGATGTTACTGCGCTGCCAATAACTGGCTCCGCGACTGCATCGACCGCCTGGCAGGTAACTACGACTATGTGGTTATCGACTGCGAGGCAGGCATGGAGCACATCAGTCGTCAGACGACACGGGATGTGGATATCATGCTCCTCGTCTCAGACCCCACCATAAGAGGTGTCTCCGCGGCAACGCGTATGAAGGATCTCATCGCTGAGCTAAGAAACCATGTGGATAGGATAGCGCTGGTGGTAAATCGGGTAAGCGATGGCCTTCCCCCTGAGATCGACCAGGCGATTAAGGAGGCAAAGCTTGAACTCATCGCGGTGCTTCCTCAGGACGCAGGTATGATGCCGCTCGAAGTAAAGGGAGCTCCGATAACCGGGCTGCCGTCTGAGTCCCCACTACGTCAGGGTGTTTCTGAGATCGCTAGAAAATTAGACCTGCTGTAGCAACGCAATAATAAGTTTAAGAAAAGGAGGGTAATCATGTTTGCTGGGATTGGGGAGCGTATACAGATAATTAACACGAACGTAAGAGCCGCCATCGAGGGACGGGACAAGGCCTTTATCCAGGACCTCGCGAAGAAACAGGTGGAATGTGGCGCAAAGATACTCGACCTAAATATCGGCCCACAGAAGAAGGCTGGCCCTGAGGTTATGGATTGGCTGGTGAACACCGTTCAGGAGGTAGTGGATGTTCCTCTGTCGCTGGATACCACTAATGCCGAGGCTATTCAAGTCGGGCTTAAGCTGTGCAAGCAGAAGCCAATTATTAACAGCACCAATGCCGACCCGGCCCGTATGAGTGTACTATTCCCCCTTGCCGCGAAGTATGATGTCAATATCATTAC
>JAAXQM010000275.1 GCA_012974295.1 Dehalococcoidales bacterium | reverse complement strand
CAGATCCAATTTCTTTTGATAAAGTCGATATAAAGGGAGTATTAAGCTTTGAAAAAATAGCCGAGTTTACCGGAACTGATGCAGAAACCATCAGGGAACGAAATCCATTCCCCGCCATCTGCGGCCGCATCTGCCACCACCCCTGCGAGGGACGCTGCCGTCGTGGTGAACTCGACGATCCGGTAGCCATAAGGGAGCTCAAGCGCTTCGCCGCAGATTGGTATTTTGATAATATACACAAATTGCCCGCTCCAGAACCGTTCCCTCAAACCCACAACCAAAGGGTAGCTGTGGTCGGAGCCGGACCCACCGGGCTGAGCTGCGCGTACTTCATGGCTAAGATGGGCTATCCGACTACACTCTTTGAAGCTCTTCCCATAGGTGGGGGCATGCTCTCAGTAGCTATACCACAGTTTCGCCTGCCCCGCGAGGTTATTCAACAGGAAATAGACTACATCGCCAGGCGCGGTGTGGAGATAAGATACAATACGCCGATTGACGTGAATTTCACTGTAGAAGACCTGAGGAAAGACGGCTTCGAAGCGGTCTTTATCGCTGCGGGAGCTCAGAGAAGCCAGCGTGTCGGTATACCTGGCGAATTGGAGGATGTGGAAGATTTCCACTACGGTCTAAGATTTTTACGTGATGTCAAAGTAGGCAAAGAGGTAAAAGTTGGGCGTCGGGTGGCTGTCATCGGTGGCGGTAACGTGGCGCTTGATGCCGCACGCACCGCCTTTCGCCTTGGTGCTGAGGAAGTAAACGTATATTACAGGAGATCGCGAAATGAAATGCCGGTAACCGAAGTGGAGTATGACGAGGCAGTAGCCGAGGGCATCCAGTTCAATTTCCTCGTCAGTCCCACGCGCATTGAAAGCAGTGACTGGAAAGCTACTGGCCTGCAATGCATCCGCATGGAATTGGGCGAACCTGATACCAGCGGGCGGCGTCGTCCGGTAACTATTCCTGGCTCCGAGTTTTCCGTTGAGGCCGACACTATCATTGCTGCGGTAGGCCAGGCCCCCGACCTCTCGTTCCTGCCTCGCGATAGTGCCTTGGAGCGTACCAGTTGGGAAACCCTGGAGGTTGACAGCAACAAGTTGTCCACCAATATCCCCGGCGTCTTCGCCGGAGGAGATTTCGTCACTGGGCCGGGGATGGTAATAGAAGCTATCGCTGCCGGTAGGAGAGCAGCTGTTGCAATAGACAAGTACCTCAGGAACGACACTTCACGTGTAGAGATGTATGACCTGAGGAAGGAAGTGTCCGGGGAGATCGGTAGTTCACAAGTTGAGGAAACCTGGGAAACGCAGCCTCGACTGGAAATGCCAAAACTAACCGTTAAAGAGAGGAAACGCAGCTTCGAAGAGATCGAGCAGGGCTTCTCCGAGGAGGTGGCCAGGCAAGAAGCCAAACGGTGCCTGAGGTGCGACCTGGAGATATAAGATAGGGATAGATAATTTATATCTAAGAACATTTACCTTTGTAAAGAGAGACTGCTGAAAACGAGTAACAGGATACTTTCTGCCCGGGGGTCTCTGGGGGTGTCCCCCAGATTTATAACTCCCCCAAGATTGGGGGAGTAGGGGGTTGATTGAGACCATTTCAGCAATCTCATTAAACTGGTAAGGCATATCGGATGGTTTAAGAAAGAGGTGATGTATGAAATCCATTACCAAGCAAAAGCCTCTTGAGGAGATACAGCAGCAGCTCGAGGGGCTGGAAAGAGTGTATATAATTGGTTGCGGCACTTGCACCACTATGACTAAGACCGGCGGAAGGGAAGAAGTCCTGAACATGAAAGAGAGTCTGCAGGGACTGGGCAAGATGCTCACCGGCTGGACGGTTATACCCACCGCCTGTGATGATATGACCGAGGAGTCGTTGAGGGAAAACAACGGCGCCATTCAGAGTGCCGACTGCCTGCTCATAATGTCCTGCGCGCTGGGAGTACAGAGAGTAGGTTCTTATATCAGTAAGCCGGTTATACCCGCCCTGGACACGCTATTCATAGG
>JAAXQM010000081.1 GCA_012974295.1 Dehalococcoidales bacterium | reverse complement strand
CATCCAGTGTTATCGTTTCTCCGTCAAGTGTGGAGGCTGCAAAATCGGGAGCCCGGGCGCCAACCACTGGTGCAGTGGTAGAACCACCACAACCTGCCACTACGAGAGCAGCTAGTATAATAGGAATGACATATTTCCTTGCCTTTTCTCGATTCACAATACTCCTTCTCATTTGGAAATCAGGCGAGATAGGAAAGGGAATTAGTAAGCATCAGTATCCCCACTACTATGAGAAGTATTCCACTAACAATGGAACTTATATTGGACCAGCGTCTGGGCCATCTGATAACCGGAAGCGACGTTCCTAACGCGAGCCCAACAACAATAAAGGGAATCCCCAGTTCCAGAGAATAGCCAGCATCATTTACTCAATTGGTATCTATCAAGGAGCTTCTTACTGCGATCATAGAAGGGGTCGAATCGGTCATACCTTCCCTTAGCTATTTCCGTGACACTCAACTGTCATTCCTATTCTGCCGGTTCAAAGTAAGCTCTGAGAAAGAGGATCTTTTCCGGTTCAACAGGATCGTTTGATTTGACCGTGATCTGGAACAGATGCGGGCCGGGCACCTTCATTTGTTGCACTGTGGGCGTTTTCACTCGCACAGTGCTTTCATCGCCGGGTTGTAAAGTTGTAGGACCTACAACTATAGGTTTACCCGGTCAGCACCCTTCCAATGTCTTAATGGCTACATCATCGTCAACGATAAGCGGTGCGTCGCCCCCATTTGTGAAGTTAAAACTATACACTAGGGCAACGCCCGGTGGCACTGTTCCCGCATCGACGTTTTCTTGATCGAAGTTGATCACAGACTGGCCAGCCGAGGCCCCATTACCGCCCATAACAGCCAAGCCAACAGCCAAGCCAACTGTTACCAGCAGTATCGCGATTACGCTTGATATTAGGATAATGCGCTTCATTATTTATCACCTCCAAACTAGGATAGGTTCTTCCTGATCTGCTCAAACTCGTCCTGTGAGATCTCGCCTTTAGCGTAGCGTTCCTTTGCTATATCTAGCGGGGTGTGCCTTTGAGGGGCATCCGTACTTGAGCCTCTATTTCCTCTAAGTTGATTTATTCCCCATACTATTAGGACTATAACAACACTCCAGAACAGCAGCATAAATATACCGCCGAACATCATCCACCATCCCATACCGTCATGCATATACCACATTGCTATCTTCCTGGGAAATAACTCCTCTTTGATGTGGCCTTAAGAGTCATCTTGCTCCCCCTTAGACACAAGGACTGAAAACACATGGTCAGTAGATTCGCTAGATGGATATTTATTGCGCCCCCATGGTGACCCTGAATCTGGTCCAAAGCTATCGAATTCCTTCTCAGAGCCACAGAACTTACACACGCCCCTACACATGGGGCCATCTGGGGTCTCGATTATCCAGTAATGGCAACACTTGCCTTTTTTCGTAGGTTTTTCAGAGGTGGTGACACCAACTGTCCGCGGGCCACTATCTTCACCGTAATTCCACATTATCACCCTCCAAAACGCCGATGGTTGTGACTAGAATTCATAACTAGATACTTCCGGATATTTCTCATTACCAACTCATCATGCTTCCGCCCATGTGATGCTGCGTTCCACCTCCATCCCAATGATCGGCAGGGACCTGGCCTCCCTCCTCAGAAGCGTAATTACCCTCGCCATGGAAGTGCATGCCGCTAAAGTCCTCTCCATGCACTGCCTCTGCAGCTTCAGTCATTGCTTCCCAATCACCGGCCTCACAGGCTTCATACATGGCTTGCCAATTGCCTTGGTTTATGGTTGAAGTCTCTGCACCCTCTGGTCCATGGGCGAATACCGGGATAGCATAGCCAACAACCGCCAAACCTGCTACTACCAAACCTACCAGTAGAATCCTTTTCATCTCGTCCTCCTTTCTCTTATTTGATTAAGCCTTCAGGCCACTTGCTATCCGTTAACCATCCGCCTTCATTTTCACTCGCCTGAACACCACAACTTATCCAGTAAAATAGAAGCATCCCAGACACCATAATTT
>JAAXQM010000211.1 GCA_012974295.1 Dehalococcoidales bacterium | reverse complement strand
GAGAGTGTCTCTTGCTTAATATAGTCAGCGTGCTTTTCAATTACGCGCTCCAAATTTTCACCGCCCTGGTAGTAGGTATTAATATAGTCGGCTATATCAAAGCCAGCTTGCTTGCGCATCGTCTGCAGGCGGTGCACCAGCTCCCGCGCTATCCCCTCATCGGCGAGCTCGGGTGTAATCTGTATATCAATAGCAATGGAAAGGTCTCCTTCTTTAGCTATTTCGACCTTTCGATCATCGGCAAGTCGCTTCAAATAAGCTTCATCATTCTCGAAACAAATTTCTTTTACATTAAGCTCCTCAAGAATCTGAGACCCAGTCGCGCCAATCCCCTCACGCTCTCCCTCTGATATTCCACTTATTATCACCTTTGCCAGCGGCTGACGCACCTTGATGCCGGCACTACTCCTGGCCGCCCGCCCCAGGCTGGATACATTCATTGCTAGGTTGGTGGCTTGACCTAATTGCTCATCGACCTTCTCCAGGTCAGCAACGGGGAAATGGGTAAGATGCACGCTCTCCACGTCATCGGGATAGAATAAACATACCAGGTTTCGATACATCTCCTCGGCAATGAATGGAGTAAGAGGGGCGAGCAGCTTTGACAGCGTGACCAGGCACTCGTAGAGGGTGGCGTACGCTGACAGCTTGTCGGCATCGCTCTCGCTTTTCCAGAAGCGGCGACGGCTCCTCCTCACATACCAGTTAGACAGGACCTCCACAAATCCCTGAATGCGGCGCCCGGCGTCGGTGGGATCATAGCCCTCCATGGCGTTTGTGACGTCAGCGATGAGCTTGTTTAGCTCGGAGATGATCCAGCGGTCAAGCGACGCCCTTTCGGAAAATTCGGCGACACCCGGTGTTATTCGCGGGTCAAACTTGTCGATGTTGGCATAAGTAACAAAGAAGGAATATATATTCCACAGGGTGCGGATAAACCTTCTTTGTGCGTCGGCCACCAGCTCCGCGGAGAATCGACGCGGGCTGCCCGCAGGCGATGATGTCAATAGATACCATCTCAGTGCATCAGCACCCTGGTTATCCAGGATCGTCGAAGGGTCTACCACGTTCCCCTTGGACTTGCTCATCTTTTCACCCTTGTCATCCAGGATATGACCGAGGCAGATGACATTGCGGTAGCACGGGCGGTCGAAGAGGAGGGTAGAGAGAGCGTGAAGGGTGTAGAACCAGCCCCTGGTCTGGTCCACTGCCTCGCAGATGTAATCGGCAGGGAAGAACTTTTCGAAGGTCTCCCTGTTTTCGAAGGGGTAATGCCACTGGGCCACCGGCATCGCCCCCGAATCGAACCAGGCATCGAGCACATCGGGGAGGCGGCGCATTTTGTTACCCTCACACTCGCTGCAATCGAAAGTTACCGTATCGATATAAGGTCGGTGTAAATCTGCATCACCCTTCTGAAGCGCCTCTAAAACCATTGGTTCCGCCGATAGCCCTGGCTTGCCCCTCAATTCCTCGAGGCTGCCAACACAATCGTCTTTTCCACAGGAGTCACAGCGCCAGATGGGGAGCGGCGTCCCCCAGTATCGCTCGCGGGAGAAGGCCCAGTCTACATTATTCTCCAGCCAGTCGCCGAAGCGCCCGTGTTTGATGTGCTCCGGATGCCAGTTGATCTCCTCGTTCCCGGCAATGAGCCGTTCCTTCTTTGCCGTAGTCTTGATATACCACGAGGGCTTGGCATAATAGAGGAGAGGGGTAGAGCAGCGCCAGCAGAAGGGATAGGTATGGCGCATAGTCTCGCTGCGGTATAGAAGCCCCCTTGATTTAAGATCTTCCAGAATGAGTGGGTCGGCGTCCTTGACGAATTTACCGGCGAAGGGATAGGTGCCTTGGATGATACCCTGTAAATCGATATAGTCTATAACGAAATCGAGTAAATTATCTTGCCCTAATTGGAAGTCCACATCACCGAAGGCGGGCGCAATGTGGACGATGCCGGTTCCGTCTTCCATCTGTCTCTTATACACATCT
>JAAXQM010000036.1 GCA_012974295.1 Dehalococcoidales bacterium | reverse complement strand
GGCATCGGAATACCCATTCCCATCCTGTCGGAGGAGATACTGCGCTATACAGCGGTGAGGGATGAAGATATCCTCGCCCCCATTGTAGATTACAGTGATGCGTACCCGCAGCGCAGCCCCGATGTACTGGGAGAGGTTAGCTATGGCCAGCTCAGGAGCGGTAGGATAACGGTGAACGGTAAGGAACTGCCCACCGCTTCGCTCTCAAGTTACCCAAGGGCGGTAGAAATCGCCGGTATGCTCAAAGAGTGGATAAGCAAAGGAGAGTTCCTCCTTACCGAGCCGGTTGCACCGCTTCCCGGTGTGGAAGAAGGCGTCATCTTCAAGCCATTGGAAGAGCGCCATATAGGGGAGTGAGGCATTCCATGCAATCGCGTACTGGATGAATATGGAATAGTGAAAAAGGGAGGTTTGAGAAAATGGCTATTTCGAAAAGGGTGGTTTTACACTTTCCGTCCCGCATGGTGGATCAGCCCATAATATACCGGCTGGTCAAGGACTATGACCTGGTGCTCAATATACTCAAGGCATCTGTGACACCCAAGGAAGAGGGGATTATGGTGGTGGAGCTCTCCGGGGGCCGCGCTGACTACGACAAGGGGATCAAGTACCTCAAGGAGGCGGGGGTTAAGATTCAGTCACTGGGTCAGGACATCGTTCGCAACGATGCCAGGTGCACACATTGTGGTGCGTGTGTGGTTATCTGCCCTACCGGGGCCCTGGCGCTAGATCCCAAGACCAGGATGGTGGATTTTAGTGAGGACAGGTGCACCGCCTGCGAGCTGTGTGTGCTGTCTTGCCCCCCACGGGTTATGGAGGTGCATCTCTAGTGTACCAGTCCAGGAACTACAGGCCATCTTGCCAATATAAACTCCCCCTTTTTTACTCTTCATCCATGTCTAGTATCCTACCTGGATTGACTTCTGGGAGGTAGGTAACGACCATTGACAACAATTTCGCAAACGTCTGCGATATGCATACCAAATGAAAGGTGCAAAATTTGCCCCATCTGAATGAGACAAAAATCACATACAAATAATGTCCTACACCTTAGTATAACTCTGGATAATTGGGCGATTTGTCGGTGCCGATCATTCGTGAGCCACGACATCAGGCCTGTAGCTGAGATCGCCTTTAGCGACACTGTGATGTTGTTCCGAGAGTGAGTCCTAAATTGGCGCTGAATATATTATCAACGGTTGAAGAATTTCAACAGGAGGTATGGCATGCTTCGAAAGATTAGTATCTCCAATGTGGCGCTCCACCCTTTGATCAAGGCTTTGCCTGATGACACTCTGGGTGATATCCACAGTAAACTTGGTCAACACAATTCAGTGGTTGTAGTAGATACCACGGGCCATTTCAAAGGTATCATCTGCCGAAAGGACATAGTAAGAAAGATGCTTTCTGAACCTGATTGGAAACGGATCCCAGTGACTGATGTCATGATCACAAAGGTCCTTTATGTACCCAACCATGTCTCCCTGGCTGAAGCGGCAAAGGATATGCTCGACGCCGATATTCACCAGCTGGTGGTTACCGGCCCGCCGGAAGGGGGTTCGGTTCCTATAGGCATACTGACGCTGGGGGAGATAGTTAGAAATGCCATATAGCATAGAGTAAATATCGTGAATACTAATTTATAATCCCTTTCCACATCTGAGGCCAGAAGAACTGACCAAAATCTTTATCGACAGAGAACATCTAATTTATCCAGAGCCACATGTAATTGAACATTTTCCTAGAGAAATATGCATCTCCAAAATTCTGTAATACCAACAGAGGTTGGCTAGAAGGGGAAGAGGGTTAAACTATGTTGCGGATATTACATAACACTGCGAGGCGAAGCAAATTCTGGTTTATTGTGCTGGTATCGTTAGCTATAGTTGCTGCTATATCCTTTATAGCATTAAACCAGGGCCCACCGCTGGATGCAATACAGGTTAGTCTTGCCGATAAGTCGGTCGTTCCGCAAGTATTGGGGAGCAACAGTGATGACTATAACCAGACTGGGAATAGCTCGTTGCGGGTAGCAA
>JAAXQM010000076.1 GCA_012974295.1 Dehalococcoidales bacterium | reverse complement strand
AGCTGAAGTACCTCCGGTGGTCCGTATTTTGTGCATATGACTGCTTTCATTAAATCCTCTAAGATTTTATATTGTTGCTAATTATATGATGGCCTCGGGAAGCAGTACAAATAGTTTACAAACATAAATCTGTATGTACGGTATATCTACTTCCCGATAGGGGTGTTGTCAACGGGTTAATAACTGCTCCTTTATTACTAAAAAGGAAGAATTCTGGATTTCAAGGGCTTTTAACGTCCAATATCTTGGAACGGTCATAAAGTATGCGATTTATTAGTATATCTTTGGCGTTCTGGCCTTCCTCAAGGTCAGCCTTGAGTCCGGAAGTTATTCTCCTCGCGATTATGACAATGAAAAGCGCCAGGTAACACCATGTTACTACGGGAGGTTCACCAAACCACGAACTAGCAAAGGGCAGCACCAAGAACCCTATAGCCATTCCTAATGGGAAACTAAGGCTTGGTGGACCGCCGAGTTTTAGCTTCTCATTTAACGATTGCTCAGAATTGAGCATGCGAGGAATGGTCCTTATTAGCAGGCCTGTAATCATGGGTATTATCGCAATAAGGAAAGGTATGGGGGTCAGGGTAGCGATCATGCCTATACCGGTAGTATTACCCTTCCCCCCATCAAACTTGGAAAATAGTGGCCACATCTGACCAGAGACAACCGCTAATCCGGCTATGGCAATGGTGGATATATCCAGATCTAAAAGTCTGCCTGTCAGCACAACAAGAACACCTTTAGCAACATCCCCTAAGATTCCCATTGTTCCTAATAATCGGCCTCCTTTTCTCCACAGATATATGTGAAGATCACCCTCTGGGCGAAGACCGCGGAGCCTCCCTAATAAGTGAAGATGTGGCAATGCTCCAAATAAGTAAGAGGCTATTACGAATCCAATATCATCCCACATATAAAATGTTGTCCTTCATTAACCTTTTAGGCAAAAACAATAACAACTTTGAAATGTTGAAGTAGACTTGGGTAATAGGGGAAAAGGCTTTCCGCCAGTGAATGTAAAGTAAAACCCTGATGATCTGAAGGCCGAAAAGCACTGTTAATGCCGGCAGTAACAGATCTAGTAATAGCGGGTGTCTATTGAGCCACTCGATAACATGGGATCTCATAATATGAATATTACTACAAATGGAAGGGGCTGTAATACTCATGTGCGTACCACAAGATGCGAAGAAGCGGGCCTAGGACGGTTTTACGTTAGTTAACGAAATTGTTTGCTAACCGAATACCGTTTATATCGTTATAATATAGTAGAGAGCGATACGGTCGAGGTGATGTAATCTTGGGGAAGAAAGCCCTTCTAACACTGCTCGCAGTTGTCCTAATGCTTAGTCTGGCCGCCTGTGGCCAGACGGCTTCCGGCCAGGTAGCCAAATCTGATAAGGAGCGAGAAGACTCACCGACTGTAAGCCAGACCGATCAGGAAACTTTGGTTAACGGCAATACCGATTTTGCTTTTGACCTCTATCAACTTGTTAAAAAGAAAGACGGAAACCTTTTCTATTCACCGTACAGTATCTCTCTAGCACTGGCCATGACCTACACTGGTGCCCGTGGCCAGACCGAAGAGCAGATGTCCGAGGCTATGAATTTCCTGCTACAGCAGAACAGGCTGCATCCAGCGTTCAACTACCTTGACCTGGAGCTTAACTCACGGGGTGAAGGTGCTAAAGGCAAGGATGGAGAAGGCTTTCAACTTAATATCCTTAATGCCATCTGGGGTCAGGAAGACTACGAATTCCTTGATGAGTTCCTTGACACTGTGGCCGAAAACTATGGTGCCGGCATCCGAATACTTGATTTCATAAGCGAAGCTGAGAAAGCCCGCATTACGATAAACGACTGGGTTAGTGAAAACACCGAAGGAAAGATCGAGGACCTTATACCTCAAGGCGCTATTGATGGCCTAACCCGTCTCGTGTTGACCAATGCAATATATTTCAATGCCGCTTGGGCATACCCCTTTGAAGAAAGCATGACGAGGGATGGTACGTTCTATCTTCTCAACGGAAGCACTGTCAA
>JAAXQM010000044.1 GCA_012974295.1 Dehalococcoidales bacterium | reverse complement strand
TAATAATCTATTATAGTATTGACATATTTATATTTCTCGTATTAATATGGTATCGTTTAGTTTAGGGGGTTGCTATGCATATTGAGGATCTTCTCAGGTCAATCGTAGAAGCTGGGGCATCGGATATTCATCTTACTGCCCCGTATCCACCGGTAGTACGTATCGATGGTGAACTTATTCATCACAATGATCTGCCTAATTTGACCAACAAAGATGTGGAACAGTTCTTTAACGATGTAACTAATGAGGAACAAAGGAAGCTATTTAGACAGGAGCTGGAACTAGATTTCGCCCACAGCATTCCTGAGGTAGGGCGTTTCCGCGCTAACGCCGCCATGCAGAGGGATAACATTAGCCTCAGCTTCCGCTCGCTTCAAGTCGCAACTTTGGATATGGATGATCTTGGGCTCCCGGATATATGTAAGGATCTGGTCTTAAAGGAAAACGGGCTACTATTAGTCACAGGCCCAACAGGCAGTGGTAAGTCAACGACAATTGCCGCGATGATTAAGCATCTTAATGGCTTGAGAAGCCGCCGTATTATTACAGTCGAAGACCCTATAGAGTTTCTACATAATAACGATAAATGCTTTATCACACAACGTGAGGTTGGGCAAGACACCCATAGCTTTTCTGAGGCTCTAAAGCATACCCTCCGTCAAGACCCCGATGTTATACTCGTGGGAGAAATGCGAGACCTGGAAACCATGGGCACTGCGTTAACTGCTGCAGAAACCGGACATCTGGTTCTAGCCACGCTCCATACTCCCAGTGCGCCCCAGGCCATAGACAGGATTATTGACGTTTTTCCTCCTCACCAACAGCAAACAGTGCGAATACAGGTCTCCACTGTTCTGCAGGGAGTATTGTATCAAACACTGGTTCCAAGGCGAGACCAGGCAGGGCGTGTCCCTGCAATAGAGGTTATGCTTGCCACGGATGCCATTAGGAATCTTATCAGGGAGGCGAGGACTGCCCAGATGTGGAGTACCATACAAACAAGTTCTCAGCACGGAATGCAGACGATGGATCAAGCCGTAATGAAACTTTTCAATGACAACGTTATCACTCTAGAGGAGGCACTAAGGCGTTGCCGCGATCCGGAAGCGGCAAAGAAGTCGCTGTCTCGCGCCTCGGAGCAAACAGGAAGGAAAACGCGGCCTGGTGCTATGGTTCGCTAGTAAAATACTATTGGTGCGCTCATAGGATTGGAGATTCGAGAAGACTAAAGCCATAATCTATCAGAGATTGCTGGCATAGTCTGAATCAAGCCCCCTAAGTCCACCAAGATTGGGGGACACCCCCAGATCCTCAGCAGGCTGTATCCTGCACCTCTTATTCATCGGTCTCTAACAATATCCCTTCTGAAATACTCTGCCTATCACTTTCTACGACTCGTCCAATTTCATCGCTACAGCTCCAGGCTCGCATACTATAGTACATAACCCACAGCCAAAGCACTTATTTGTATCGATCGTGGCCTTGAATTTCTTTGCCAGGGGTGACTTCTTCATTTCTATAGCTTCAAAAAAGCATCGCTCCACACAGTCCTGGCATCCGTTACATAGATCCTGGTCGACTTCGGCGCGAAAACGACTCTTTTCCAGTATCTGCTCCATATTACCAAGTTCTAGGCCAATAGCGAAGAGCGCACAACAATCGCGACAACAGTTGCATATTTCGTTCAGCCGACCCCGTTTCACCATGGGCCATGTATGAATCAGGCCTTCATCTGCGGCTCGATCAGCAATAGCTATGGCCTCCTCCGAAGAAATCCTTTTCCCCGCTTTTCTATTAATGGCATATTCCGCTCCTTTATTAAACTGAAGGCAGACATCAAGCGGTGCATCACACTCCCTCATTGACCTGCGGCAGCAGCAGGGAATCACTGTGATTGGGTCTGCCCCTTTGATTAACTCTCTGATATTTTCTTCTAGTAAAAGCTCATCGGTGGAGAAATGAGGACTGCGCTCAATCGCAATCCATGCAGGAATGACCTTGATTCTGTCTCTTATACACATCT
>JAAXQM010000269.1 GCA_012974295.1 Dehalococcoidales bacterium | reverse complement strand
TCATTAGCTTAGCACTGCGATGGAGATGACTTCATCACCTTCATCAGGCTTCATAAGGCTGGCCCCTCTCCTGATTCTGCCCTGTGTTGGAATATTAGCCCCCTGCATGCGAAGTATAACACCCTGAGCGGTGAGTATCATCACCTCATCATCGGTGTTGATAACACGCGCGGCGACCACGCTCCCCACCTTTGAACTGAGGGTCTTCACTCCGGTGCCTCCACGAGACTGGACACGGTATCGGGAAAGAAGGGTGCACTTGCCATAGCCAGTCTTGGTGATAACCATTATAAAAGCATCCGGAGAGACAATGTCCATTGCAACTAATCGGTCGTCGGGAGAAATATGGATTGCGCGCACGCCACCACTGGTGCGAGAGGCAAGCCTGAGTCCACCGAGGGCAAACCTAATCGCATGGGCGCCTTCTGTTACTATGATAACCTCGCTGTCCTTGCCAGCTACCTTTGCTGCTACCAGCTCATCGCCCTTTCCCAGCCTCATGGCTATGAGACCATTGGAACGTACCGCTGCGAAACTCTCCGCAGCACTTCTCTTTATCACGCCGCGGCTTGTTGCCATAATCATAGAGTCCCCAGGAACAAATTCTGTTACTGCCAGAATCTCGGTTACCCGCTCTTTCTCCTCTATAGAGATTAATTTTACAAGTGGTATCCCCTTGGATGTTCGAGATGTCTCCTGAGGTACTCGGTAGCATTTAAGGGAATACACCCTCCCTCGATCAGTGAAGAAGAGGAGGGTATCAAGGGTATCGGCTGACAGTAGGAGGCGAACGCTCTCTGCCTCGCGGGTAGCAATACCCATTACCCCTCTCCCACCCCGCTGCTGCACCCGGTAGCTTTCTATAGGCATTCGCTTTATATATCCGCGGTTAGTAAGGACGATTATCATCTTCTGATGATGGATCAAGTCCTCTTCGCTAAACTCGTCTGGCTCCTCCTCAACGATCTCCGTCCTCCGAGGATCACCATACTTTTCCTTTATCTCCTCTATATCTTCCTTAACCAGAAAAAGGATCTTCCTCGGGTTAGCCAGTAAGTCTTCCAGGTAAGCGATGGTCTTCAATACCTCGGTATATTCTTCTATGAGCTTTTCTCGCTCGAGGGCAGCAAGCCGGCGAAGCTGCATATCCAGGATGGCCTGAGCCTGAACCTGGGTTAGACTAAATGATGTCATCAGATTTTTCCGTGCCGCATCAGCGCTCGGGGAGCGCCGAATAACATCAATAACCTCATCTATGTGGTCGAGGGCGACCTTCAATCCCTCAAGGATATGGGCCCGCTCTTTTGCATGGCGCAGATCAAAACGGGATCGGCGTACGATCACGTCCTGACGAAAAGCGATATACTGCTGAAGCGCTGTTTTCAGGCTGATCACTCTGGGCTGCCTATCGATCAGGGCCAGCATGTTGATGAAAAAGGCTGACTGCATTGCTGTATGCTTGAAGAGATTATTTAGTACCTGCTCCGGTTGAGCATCCCTCCTAAGCTCGATAACGACGCGTATCCCCTGCCGGTCAGATTCATCGCGTAGCTCGGTGATCCCTTCGATCCTCTTTGTTTTAACCAGCTCGGCTATTCTCGCCACCAGCCCTGCCTTGTTTACCTGGTAGGGCAGCTCGGTAACCACTATCTGATGGCGTCCTTTAGGGAGTTCCTCAATGCTATATCTGGAGCGGATCAATACCTTTCCCTTACCTGTGGCATAAGCATTGTCGATCCCCTCGCGCCCGTAAATAATGCCCGCAGTTGGGAAATCTGGGCCACGAACGAAATCGGTAAGTTCGTCTACCGTGGCCTCAGGGTTTTCGATGAGATAGCAAATAGCGTCTGCTATCTCACCCAAATTGTGTGGCGGGATATTGGTGGCCATGCCTACCGCGATCCCTGAGGCACCATTAATTAATAGGTTAGGAAGCCTTGAGGGAAGAACAGTGGGCTCATTGAGGGTTGCATCAAAATTGGGTACTAGGTCAACCGTTTCTTTATCGATATCAAGAAGCATCTCCTGAGCGATTAATGAAAGGCGAGCCTCTGTATAGCGCATAGCTGCTGGTGGATCGTTATCCACACTGCCAAAATTCCCCTGCCCATCGATGAGCATATATCTCAGAGAGAAATCCTGAGCCATGCGCACCATAGCTTCATAAATCGGGGAGTCGCCATGAGGGTGGTACTTACCCATTACATCACCAACGATGCGAGCACTCTTTCTATGGGCATTGGAATGCGTGAGCCCCAATTCTCCAGTAGCGTAAAGAATCCGTCGTTGAACCGGCTTCAATCCATCGCGTACATCGGGAAGGGCGCGGGAGACTATAACGCTCATGGCATAGTCCAGATAGGAGCTCTTCATCTCCTCTTCGATGTCTATTGGCTTGACTGCTCCGATATCCATCAATCACCCCATACCTTAATATCTAGAAATCCTTCCAAAAGCATATCATGCTTCACTGGGTCCGTCAAAGGGATAAAAAAGAGAAATCTATCGCTCTACAATATGAGACTGCTGAAAAAGAGGCGCAGGATACTTCTTGCCGGGGGTCTGGGGGTGTCCCCCAGCTTCAAGAATCCCCCAAGACTGGGGGATATAGGGGGTTGATAGAGACTATTTCAGCATTCTCCATATATAAAGCAATACAGTAGCGGGAGGTTGTTTTGCCCGAGAGATGAAGGTGTAATTTATGCAGAGAAAGAAGAAGGGAGTGTGAATTAATACAGTGCGATGCTGCCTTATGATTCTTCTTCGAGAGTACTTACGCCATTATTCTCGACTATCAGTGACATACCCTCAGGTAGTCGCTCTGTATCCTCTTCCGATTCATCTGGATCACCGTTATCATCCAGAGACACCTCTTCTTCCCCAAGGTCGTATTTCAGGATGCTGCCTTTGACATAAGAGCGGAAACCGTCATATCCTTTAGCAGGAAAGGATGGGCGTCCCGCCTGGTTAGGGTGCTGGAATGCCTCTGTAATGATTACTTTTACTTCGCTATCTACCAAACTTGCGATCGCTGCGGTGTAAAGGTTACCCCCATCCATTAGTTTAGCAAGACGCACCCCAATCCTCGGATGAACCCGTCCCAGATACTCACCGTGCTTGCTCTCAATAATGAGCCCTTGCCCCTTGAATCTTAAGTATACCGGGTCACCAGCAGCCATCTCAGCGAGCACTTCCGGCGGCGCCGGTTGCTCAAGACTGACAACTCCCGCTTTGCCAGTCTCCTCGATAAAAAGTTGTGGGATAACCCTATGACGTCGCTGTGCCGGCATTGCCGGCGCCCCATTAAGTAGCGAGAGCCGCTGAAGATTTCTACTGGCGATGCCATTCTTGGGATCGATTTCCATGGCCCTGCCGTACGTCTCCCCCGCCTGACCATACTGACCAAGCTCCGTCAACGCTTTACCCAGCCGATTAAGAGCATCAATATCATTGGGGAAGACCTCAATTATGCTCCTATTAGTGATGACTGCCTCCTCCCAACGACCTTGCATTGCTAAAGCAATAGCCTCTTTAGCACTTCGTCGTCTTAATCTCGCTTCCCCTGCTTGATAATGCATTGATTATTACCACTTACCTCATTCGCATAATTTAATATGAGTTTCACCAGTTGTCAAGACTGAGGAAGATGAAACAATAATACTTATAATACGTCTCCTTCTTTTTCCAGTTGAAAGGCCTTATGAAGGGCAATGAGAGCGTCCTCAACCCTGCTCTCGTCAATGATACAGGTGATCCGGATCTCGGATGTTGTTATTAGCTCGATATTTATCTCTTTTTCGTAAAGGGCTCGGAACATCTTCGCTGCATACCCCGGTGTGTTCTGCATGCCCGTGCCTACGATGCTCACCTGTCCGAGATTAGCATCGGCAATGCATCCTCTAGCACCAATGGATTTTGCTGCCGGCTCGGCCACGCGTATGGCTTTCTCCAGGTCACTTTTAGTAACGGTAAAGGTTAAATCAGTTAATCGCTCAACGCTGGCATTCTGTACAATGGTATCCACACTGACGTTCTCTTCGGCCAGTGACTCGAAGATGGTGGTTGCGATCCCCGGTCGGTCGGGGACACCGAGAACGGTGACCTTAGCTACATTAAGGTCGTGAACAATACCCCTCACCTTATTACGTACTTCCATAGTAATGCCTCCATGAATTAATGTTCCCGGATTTTCATTGAAACTTGAAGTCACGAGGATCGGTACATTACACAGCTCCCCCAACTCTACAGCACGGTGGTGCAGTACCTTCGCCCCGTAACTGGCCAACTCAAGCATCTCTTCATAGCCAAGCTCCCTGAGTTTACGTGCATCGGGGACAAAACGGGGATCTGCAGTATATACCCCATCCACATCAGTATATATCTCGCACATTTGTGCTCCGAGACTCGCTGCCATAGCTACTGCCGTGGTATCGGAGCCACCTCGGCCCAGAGTGGTAATATCCATCTCGTCATTGATGCCCTGAAATCCAGCAACGATAACGATCTTGCCCTCACCAAGTTCTTTAACTATTCGATGAGAGTCAACATTGAGGATGCGCGCACGACTATAGGCCGCATCGGTCCGGATTCCCGCCTGTGCACCGCTGAGGCTGATCGCCTTGTGTCCCAAAGATTTCAGCGCCATAGCAAGCATAGTGCTGGAAACGGTCTCACCGGTAGATAGTAGAACATCAAGCTCCCTCACATCCGGCCTATCGGTGATTTGATTAGCTAAGCTAATCAGTTGATCGGTAGTCTTTCCCATAGCGGAAATCACTACCACTACATCATTACCCTTATCTCTCGTGGCAGCCACCCGCTTGGCAACATTCTTGATCTTGTCTGCGTCTGCTACGGAGCTGCCGCCATACTTTTGCACAATTAGCGCCATATGACCCCCTGAATCAAATAGTTGTCCCTATCAACCTTCCCATAATTGCATACCCATCATCAACAAAAACTCCAGTGTTATTTGCCTCTGTCTCTGTAAATCGCTCCGCCCCATTTGCCTCGAATCCCGGCCCCCATAGCAAAAAGGGAACCGGCTCGGGGGTGTGAGTTTGAACCGCAATCGGTGTAGCGTGATCAGGCAAGATGAGCATGCGCAGGTTATCGCCTTTTTTCTCCTTACCCTGTCCTCTCCATGAAAGGAGGTGACTCAGCACTTCTCTATCCACCCGTTCGATGGCCTCAATTTTATCATCAATGGAGCCAGCGTGGGCAGCCTCATCTGGTGCTTCAATATGAATTACAGCCATGTCGTATTCCTCTAGAGCTTCCACAGCTCCAGTACCCTGTTGCGAAAAGTCATTGTCCAAACCATCAGTCACCCCTGGGATGTCAAGGATATCAATCCCCGCCATGTCGGCCAAGCCTCGGAGCAGGTCGACACCCGATGTCATCGCCGCATCCAGTCCATAGCGCTCTTTAAAGGCCGGTAGCTCAGGTATCTGCCCGCTGCCCCAGAATAGCCAGATCATGGTTGCGGGGATTTCACCACGAGATTTACGCTCCAAGTTCACGCGGTGATCCCGTAGTACGTCTTGGGAGCACAGCATCATCTGCTGCAATAGTTCGCTTCCCGGCCCCTGCGGCATGAAATCCGCGACGGGCTTGTCGGGGATATCGTGCGGTGGCGTACAGGTGGCCAGTAGCGTATCCTCTTCTCCCTTAATCTTACATATATGCCGATAGCCGACCCCTGGGTAAAAGTGTATTTTATCACTACCAAGGCTCTCCTCCAGTGCAGCGATAAGCGTATGACCTTCCTCGCTGGAGATATGCCCAGAGCAATAGCTCCACATATTTCCATCCCGAACGGCGACCAGATTGCAGCGGAAGACGACCTCTCCCTCGTTGATAGGTATGTCCATACTTCTGGCCTCGATGGCGCTCCTCCCACGGTAGTAAACCTTCGGATCGTAGCCAAGCAGCGACATACAGGCGCAGGCACTTGATGGCTCCATACCTGGTGGCACTGTACGTACCATTCCCAGGACGCCCTCCATGGTCATCCGATCAAGATTTGGGGTATGCGCCAACTCCAGACAAGTCTTTCGACCTCTCTCCGGGAGCGGCCAGCCTGCGGCACCATCGACAACCAGTACGCAATATTTCATAATTGTACTAATATAGCAACAACTGTCGATACATACAATAGAGCAACCTGGCTGGCTTGCTAACGTATGTATCCAGCGTTATAATGATTGCCACGGGGCGTAGCGCAGTCCGGTTAGCGCGCAGCGTTCGGGACGCTGAGGTCGGAGGTTCAAATCCTCTCGCCCCGATTTTTTCACAATTCCTGCTCTGTTTCTTTTTCGGACTCCCTCCTCTTCGCTTCCTCCCATAACACGTTCTGCTCCTCCAGGGTCAGGCTCGAAAGCGTGGTTTCTCTCTTCTGGCAGGTCTCTTCCATGCAGGAAAACCGATTGTAGAAGCGCTCATTAGCTCCACGCAATGCCGACTCCAGATCAATGTCTAGACGGCGGGCGACGCTGGCTAGGGTGAATAGTAAATCGCCAAATTCCCGAACCCTCTGACGATGATCGGTAGCCTCATTGAATTCTGCTACCTCCTCGGCAAGCTTATCGATGATGCCCGCAACATCCTCCCAATCAAAGCCTACACGGGCAACGCGCCGACCCATTGCCTGAGAGTATGCCAGGGCTGGCATCTCTTTAGGCAGGCCAGAAAGAAGCGAACCCTTTCCCTCCGACTGTTTTAGTATCTCCCAATTTGCGACGACTTGCTTGGTATCTTTAGCATCGGCATTGCTAAAAACATGTGGGTGACGGTGGATTAATTTAGTACAGATGCCGCGGATAATATCGCCAAGCTCAAAATCCCCTTCCTCGCTTGCCATCCTGGCATGGAGTACAATTTGCATAAGCACGTCACCTAGCTCCTCGCAGAGCTTTTTCGTGTCCTCCTCATCGATTGCCTCAATAACCTCGTAGGTTTCCTCAAGAAAGTTGCCCTTGATAGAGGAATGGGTCTGCTCCCGATCCCAGGGGCATCCATTGGGGCTTCGTAGCCTGGCGATAATAGCAACAAGGGTGTCAAAACTATCCATGTCGCCGAATATTTCACTCATATCGCCCGCATTATATAGGTCAAACCTCTTAATTGACAAGCGGAACAGTGCTTCTTTAGTATATGACTATGTCCAGGAAGACAATCATTCAATATCTTGGTTATATTCTGGCAGGTCTTTTCATACTCTGCATCCCCATTTTTCTAATCACCAGCAATTTGCGCTGGGCAGTCAATGATATACGTTTATATGAGTATGGTTTCAATAAGTACGCGGTAAGCGAGGAAACGGGCTTCAGCGATGAGGAACTTCTAGAAGTGGCACAGGGATTCATTCGTTATATTAATACCGGGCAGCAGGGAAGTGAGTTCGAAATATTCAATGACAGGGAGATTGTCCATCTTGAGGATGTCAGGGACCTCGTCCTCGTAAATTATCGCCTGCAGGAAGCTACACTCGGCTTCCTTATTATCTTTGCTATTGTTGGTGTCATCTGGCGGCGAAAGCGTTTTGCATCCTTTCTAGCCAGGATGCTCGTCCGTGGCAGCATATTTACGATAGCCCTACTCGCTGTTCTAGGTGTAGTGGCGCTGGTAAATTTTCGGTGGCTTTTCAACGCCTTTCACCACCTCTTCTTTAGCGGCGATTCCTGGATACTAGCGGGTTACCTCCCACGGATATTTACCGAGGGATTCTTTTCAGATGCTGCGCTTTTTGTAATCGGAGCAATCGTTATCGAAACGCTAATAATCGGCGGCCTGGGAGGATATTTTGTGATAAGAAGTAGAAGGACAGGGAGTTACCCACCTGTCCCACAGGTGGCACAGCTTGGTGCTGAGCAGCTACCACAGGTATCACCGGCAATCGAGGTAGACTCGCCACCGGCACCCTTGGACAAGGCGGCAAAGGATGAGAACAGCTTTCTAGCTGAAGCGTGACACTTGGGGCACGACACCGCTTCACCGGCCTCGCTGAAGGAACGGCGCATCTCGAACATAACATTGCAGGCAGGGCATAAATATTCGTATTTTGGCATACCTTAATTATTCTAGCTTATGGAGAAATAGTGGTCAAGTTTGCCAGGCAATCCTCCCATCAACTATGGTCATCTCCACTCCGATCCCCCTTATATCCTCCGGTGATACCTGGGTAGGATCAGCACTTAATAGTGCGAAGTCAGCTTTTTTACCAACTGTTATTGAACCCTTAACCACCTCATCGAATGAAGCGAAGGCTGCGGCCTGAGTATACATCTTCAGGGCAACCAAGGGTGAGACCCGTTCATGGGGAAGCAGTTCTTCGCCATGTTCTGTTCGCCTGGTAACCGCAGCATATATTCCAAGCAGGGGGTTAATATGCACTACGGGGCTGTCTGACCCGGCGGCTGGCATCAGGCCATTCTGGAAGAATGAGCCGATGCGATATAGCCACCTTTGATGGTCTTCGGGGACTGTTTTGAGATAGCGCTTACCGCTGTAATAAATAAACGAGGGCTGTGTGACCACCACTGCCCGCACATTCTGTAGTCTCTTGAGCAAATTTGGCGGGCATATTGAGCAATGCTCGATACGATGTCGATGATCCCTCCTTTGCATTCGCTTCAGGACATGCTCCAATACTCCGGCCGCAGCCTCCACTGTACTCTCATCAACGGCGTGAATCGCTAGCTGATAGCCGTCAAGATGAGCCTTGAGCCCCTTCTCTTCAATCTCCTCCTGGGGGGGATAAAGAGACCCCCGGGCCTCACTCAGGACAATCTTTAACGCCCCCAGCCGTACAGCGTCATCGCCACTGTGAGGCGAGAATCCACAATCCTGAAGCTCTCCCAATGATGCGATACCCAGCATTACCGATAACCTGGGTACCAGAATACCACGCTCCCTGAATCCTCGCAGGGTACTTAACTCGACCAGCCTATTATGAACTGTGGCATCTTGAAGGGAGGTGATGCCGTGAGATAGGCATTTCTTATTGACAAGCCTAATCCCTTTCTCCAGTTCCTCTTGCGATAGGGAAGGTATCATGCTGTCAAAATAGGAATTCATCTCAAAGAGCAGCCCATTAGGCTCCCCTGACTCCAGGTCTCTTACAATCATCCCACCAGGTGGCTCTTGCGTCTCATTGGAGATGCCGACAAGGGAAAGGGCAATGCTATTGAGCACACAGGCGTGACTGGAGCGGTGCATGAGCTTCACCGGGTGATGGGGTGCTACTTCGTCCAGATCATCGCGGTTGGGGTGGCGTTTCTCTGTGAGATAGAACTCATTATATCCCGTTGCCCTGATCCAGGTACCCCTGGTGAGTTTTTGTGCCTGTTTATGAATTTGAGCCTTGATATCGGTAATGGAGGATACTACAGAAGGGGAGCAGTCGACGCTAAGTAAGCTTGAGGCGAAAGCGAGAATGTGGCAGTGGGCATCATTGAAGCCGGGAATCAAGGTCCTTCCGCGGCAGTCGATTTTCTGCGTTTTTGGTCCTTCAAGGTCGCTTAACTTGTCATCATCACCTACATATATAATCCTCTCACCTTTTACCGCAACGAGCTTCGCCTTCGGAATTTCGGGATCGATGGTGAGGACATTGGCATTATAGAGGATGAGGTCTGCTTCCGACATTGTCATTTCATTAGCAGCTTAGCGCCTTTACAAGCAAGATAATATCTTTTTATGAATGGTACTTAAGTAGAAAGGTCGTTAGCGAATAGCACCCTTTCCGCCTCTTGTAATCGCTCCATCCCCTTTACCTCATAGGGGAACATATAAAGAATGCGTTGATTCCCACCGCATTTGGCGGATATCTCTGAAATATAGCCCTGCTGCATGGCTGCCTTGGTGCGAAGGAAATCGCAATCGGGATCCTTCACCACATGGTTAATAATCATGTTATTGATATTAAGACCATAGCTCTGGAACTCACCAATAATATCATCAAGCTGACGCACGGCCAGAGCTTCCGGTATCGTAACCAGGTTGAACTCGACATCGCTCCTGAGGAACTCCATATCCTTGTTGGACAACTCCTCCCACCCTTTTATCACATCAAGGACAGAGCGCTTTGTTTTTCTTGAAGCCTTGAGTCTTGAATAGATACGGGGCGCTGGTTTCAAGTGTTCATTAACAATGGATGGCATCCCGAGTAGCCCAAGTGTCTGGCCTGCGGGGGCAGTATCCCACACTATCCTTTCATACTCTGCCGATTCGCTGAGCTCCCTTATGTAGTCCACCATAAACTCATCTCTGATCCCGGGCACTATAGTAGCAACGAAGGCGACAAACTCTTCATAGCTAATATCCACGACAGTGGAGAATACACCGTAGACCTCCGGCCCAAACTTCTGATCCCACAGTCGTTCTATTTCCTCATAGCCGATCTCATCGAGATAGAGCCCATCAGCAATCTTCGCCGGTTTCTCCACACCTTCAATCTCATAGATATCCCTCAGCGATGGTGTAAAGTCAGTTGAAATAATGATAGTCTTCTTTCCTTTGTTGGCATAATGCAGTGCGGTAGCTGCAGCACAGGTTGTTTTACCCACCCCTCCCTTACCACAGAACATCACGATATTTTTCATTACCGTCTTCTCTCCAAATGTACCATTAAGATCGATACATCAGCCGGGGTAACGCCATCGATGCGGGAAGCTTGTCCCAGAGTCATAGGCTGAAGCTGTATCAGCTTATGCCTCGCCTCATTGCGCAGGCCAGCGATACCACCGTAATCAAATCCACTGGGAATATGCCTTGCCTCCAGCCTTGCCATACGAGTCACCTCACCCTCCTGTTTCTTAATATAGCCCTCGTATTTCGTCTCGATCTCCACCTGCTGGGCAGAATCGGTTTTCAATCCATCGGAACCAATCCCTAGAGAAACCAGTTCTCGATAGCTCGTACCAGGGCGACGTAAAAACTCCAGAGCGCTCACACTGCGACCGGCCTGATTGATATAGCGCTTTTTCAGCCCTTTAATTTCCTCTGCAATGGCCCTACGCTTCTTCTCCACCTCCATGTATCGTTCCTTTTCGACAAGCCCAACATCATAGCCGAGGGGTGTAAGCCTGAGGTCGGCATTATCCTGCCGAAGCAGCAGTCGATATTCCGCTCGTGAAGTAAATAGCCTGTAGGGCTCGGTAAGATCCCTGGTCACCAGGTCATCGATCATCACTCCAATATAGCCCTGGTCCCGCCGCACTAAAATAGGACACTTTCCCTTTACCTTGAGGGAGGCATTTATACCAGCGATAAGCCCCTGCCCTGCCGCCTCCTCATAACCTGTGGTGCCATTGATCTGACCGGCAAGAAATAAACCGGGAACAAGCTTGGTTTCCAGGCTAGCCGAGAGCTGGTTGGGGAACACATAATCGTATTCGATGGCATATCCCACCCTCATCATCTCAACGCGCTCGAGCGCCGGTATGGTGCGCAGCATATTAAGCTGTACATCCTCAGGAAGGCTGGTGTTTGCCCCCTGAACATATACCTCATTAGTCTCCCAACCCTCCGGCTCGAGAAAAAGGGGATGGGAATTCTTATGGGCAAATCTAACGATTTTATCTTCAATAGATGGGCAATATCTGGGGCCTACACCGTGGATAAGGCCGGTAAAAAGGGGGGCACGATCTAAGTTTCCCCTTATGATCTCATGTGTTTTTTCATTGGTATAAACCAGATAGCATGGCAACTGAGGTCGCCAGGTTGAAGGAACAAGTGGGTAAATCGGGTTTGGCTCGGGAAAGCTGCAAGCTTCCGCCTTCTCACCCTGAAGACTGAAATAAAGTGGAACTTCGCTGCCGGGCTGGATAACGGACTGTTCAAAATCGATAGTTCTGGCGTCAATGCGTGGGGGAGTCCCCGTTTTAAGCCGTCCCAGATTAAATCCGAGGGAGCGCATACTGGCAGACAGTCTTTCTGCTGGAAACTCTCCGGCTCGCCCGGCTGAAAACCGTTTATCCCCTACAATTATTTGACCGGCAAGGGAAGTCCCTGTGGTAAGCACCACGCTCTTCCCCTCATATACCCGACCTATGTCTGTTTGCACCTGCAATATCTCGCCATTGACCCTAATATAATCAACAAGCGATTGCTTAATATCAAGGTTATCCTGTCGCTCAAGGGTATGTTTCATGGTGAGGCTGTAGAGTTTTTTATCCGCCTGAGCCCGCGGTGCTTGAACCGCGAGCCCCTTCCCTGTATTGAGCAACCTTATCTGGATGAAGGTGCGGTCAATGTTGCGAGCCATCTCACCACCGAGGGCATCGATCTCCCGCACCAGGTGGCCCTTGGCCGGCCCGCCGATAGAGGGATTGCAGGGCATGAGGGCAACATTATCAAGATTTATCGTAAGCAGGAGCGTTTTCGATCCCATCCTCGCTGCTGCCAGGGCAGCCTCGCACCCGGCGTGTCCCGCTCCAATAACGATAACCTCATACACTTCTTTTCTTCCAGTCACTGCTAACATTCTACCATTGTCTACTACTACAGTCGACGTTACTCTCGCTGGAGGGTACGACAAGACCCCTGCAATCGTCGTGAGTACTGTAAAAGACAATGCTAAGTGTAAGGAAGGATAATAATTATAAGCGTAGATTTAACCTTGAGGTTTTGCTGTAGAGAAGAGCGAAAAAAGCGGATCAACCCTCGCGGATGTATTTGCGAATTTCCCTTAGGCTGGGCCGCTTGCCGTACATCAGCAGAAATGTCCTGAAGACTCTCGATGCCAGCCACATGGCTCCGATAATCGAGGCGATAAGGATGGCGATGCTAAGCACAAGCTCCCAGGCGGGCATTGCGCCTATGCTGAGCTTCATTATAGCCGCTACTGGAGCAGTCAAGGGGAAAAGGGTGAAAACAGTGAATATTATATGGTCAGGGTTCTCTATGAAAAGGGGAATGAGTATTAAAGGGGCTACTGCCGGCATAACGAATATCCCTGTCCATTGGCTGCTTTCCCTCGCAGTAGAGCCGATGGATCCCAGAGTCGCCATTAAAATGCCAAAGAGAAGGTACCCGAGTATGAAATAAATGATGCCAAAGATGATAAGGCCTACAGGTATACTGAGCCCCTCCGGAAGAGAAAAAAAGAGTGAGGCAATAGCGAGGAGTACCACGGAAGACATGAGCCAGATCACGATTTGTATCAGCCCGGCAGCACCCAGCCCTAGCACCTTTCCTGTCAACAGTTGCCTTGCCGAGACCGAGGACAACAGGATTTCAATGAGTCTGTTCTCCTTCTCCTCACTGACCCCCTGAAGCAAATATCCCGAGGTGAAAAACAGGGACATCATAAATAGTAGGGCAAAGACGTAAGGCATGGCAAAGGCAGTAAGCTCGCTCTCCGCAGGTATGATCTCTCCCGTTTCCGGATCCAGTCTAGTGGACACTGATAGCATCGGGGACTGCACCCGTAGCAGCACTTCACCGCTTACCTTCCCGTCAAGGAGATTAGCGATGAGAAAGTCCTCCGTTAGTTTCCTGGTCTCCCATGGCTGCTCCAGTTCCCGCTCCGTGGTATATCTCGCGATTAATCCCGTTTCGACGTAGTCCTCAGGGATGATAAAATACTCGTTGAGCTCCTCTGTAAACAGGGCTTCCGTGGCCTCATCGTTCGTGTCGTAAATTATGAAAACAGCGCCATCCGGATTAGTATAGTCATTGAACATGCCGGTACTGTCAACGTAGCCAATCTTAAGTTCTTCTGGTGGAGCTCCATCACCACTCCAGTTTGCCACGCCCATATAGACCAGCATTCCCAGGAGCCCCAAAACGGGAAAGCTTAAGGTGAGCAGTATATAGGATATCCTCCTTATGGTGGTAATAAATTCGTGCCTGGCGATAATCCCGGTCTTTTTCATCGCTTCACAACCTGAAGGAAGATCTCATTTAACGATGGGGTAGAGACCTCGAAGCGGTTTACTTGTATGTTACTCTCTACTAGCTGACTGAGTATCTTCTGCGGGGGGGTCTCATCATCTATGAATAACTCCACATAATTACCATGCTCTTTCATCCCGCTTACCCCTTCAAGCTCACCTATGGCCCCATCGCACTCTACAAATACGGAATTGTTGCGGTAGCGCCATTTAATCTCAGCCAGGTTCCCATAGAGGACCATGTGCCCCCTGTCTATCATCAGGATGCGGTCGCACATCTCCTCCACCTCATTCATCATATGTGTACTAAGGATGATCGTCTTCCCTTGCTCTTTAAGCTCCAGGACGATAATCTTTAAAAGTTGCCTGTTGACCGGATCGAGACCGGCAAATGGCTCATCCAGGACAATCAAATCCGGATTATGGGCAATAGTGACCAGGAACTGGATGATCTGCCCCATGCCGCGGCTCAGCTCGTTTATCTTTTTATCTTTGTGGGGGTACATATCCACCTGTCTTAGAAGCTCCTCCGCCCGGTCCTTGGCGACCGTTGTTTCCACATCTTTCAGGCTGGCCAGGTAGATCAGGGAATCGGAGACCCTCATCTTACGATACAGTCCCCTCTCCTCGGGAAGATAGCCGATCCTGTTCTTGATGTCTTCCTCCAGGGATCGCCCGAAGAGCCTTATCTCCCCGGAGTCTGGCTTAATAATATCCATGAGCATCCTTATGGTAGTGGTCTTACCTGCACCATTGGGTCCTACAAGGCCGAAAACCTCTCCCTGCTCAAGGGTGAAGGAAACATCCTTCACCACCGCATTGCCACCAAATGATTTGCTGATATGGGAGATTTCGACCTGAACCTCTCTCGCAGCTACACTCTGCCCTTTTGACGGGAAGACTTCCGCTATTGGCGTGGCGCTCTCTAACAGAGGGTCTTTTTCAACCCCTTTGAGTTGGGTTTCTGTCTCCGATGATGTACTCACTGCCATGGGAGCGGTCATCTCCAATGGGGGTGCCTCTTCGCTTCTATCCAGGGATTCATTTTTCTCCCGCTCCTCCTGGCGCTGTCTAAAGGAACGCACCATAAGACGCAATACTACGGCGAGAATAATAGCAGTAATGACAATAATGATGAAGGCAGTATCCATTAGCATCCGTTCTTTGACTTGAGAGCCATTAGCAGAGTATACTTCAAGCATTCTAGGCCGTCAATTTCCGTAGCATGGAAGAGCTAACAAGTAAACTAATAGAGTGGATTAAAGAGCAGGTATCACAAGCAAAGCGTCGAGGCGTAGTCTTTGGCTTGAGCGGTGGACTCGACTCCGCGGTGGTTGCAGTACTTTGCAAGCGTGCCTTTCCCGAAAACACCCTGGCGCTGATAATGCCCTGCCAGAGCAGCGAAACCGATATCGAACATGCGGAGGCGGTTGCCAGTAAATTCAGCATTCCCATTAACACTATCGCTCTGGAAGGGGTGTTCTCCTCACTGTTAAAGGTACTACCTTCAGGCAATTATGAGCCAGCTAATAGTAAACTGGCTGAAGCTAATCTGAAACCTAGGCTGAGAATGCTCGCACTTTACTACTCAGCAGCTCAGCTTCACTATCTGGTAGTGGGAACTGGCAATAGGAGTGAGATATCTATCGGATACTTCACCAAATATGGCGATGGTGCGGCGGATATCCTGCCTCTTGGCAATCTGGTGAAAAACCAGGTTCAGGAGTTGGCGGTCTATCTGGATATCCCCAGAGAAATAATCCAGAAGCCTCCCTCGGCAGGCCTGTGGGTAGGGCAAACCGATGAGGCGGAGATGGGAATAACATACGATGAACTTGACCGTTACCTCCTCACAGGTCATGCGGCGGAAGAGGTTAAGAGGAAAATCGATGCCAGGATAACAGGGAGTTCCCATAAGAGGGTCTTGCCAGCTATACCTCCAAGCTAAATCAGTTTATGCGTTGCGTACTATAATCAGAGACCGCTGGAAATGAGGTGCAGGATACTTCCTGCTTGGGGCCTGGGGGTGTCTCCCAGCTTTGAAAGTCCCCCAAGATTGGGGGATATAGGGGGTGGATTGAGACGATTTCAGCAGTATCAATCAGTAGACCCATCTCCAGTTGACATAAGAATGACCAATCGTTAATTTTATATTGACAAAACATTGTTTTAATAATGTTGCTATGCTATGATGCAATTGTATCTCTTTGACACTAAAGGACGAGATGAATACGGAAAAGGAAAAGGCCCTGGAGCTGGCGGTGAGCCAGATCGAGAAGCAGTTTGGCAAAGGCTCGATTATGAGACTGGGGGAGGACTCGGTCAGGACAGCAATAGATTTCATCCCTACAGGCGCCATTTCCCTGGATCTCGCACTTGGTATTGGGGGTATTCCCAGGGGTCGGGTTACTGAGATATTTGGGCCGGAGATGAGCGGAAAATCAACCATGGCGCTTCATATCATCGCTCAGGCTCAGAATCAAGGTGGCACAGCAGCCTATATTGATGTAGAGCATGCCCTGGACCCTGGATATGCCGCCAACTGTGGTGTCAAAGTTGAGGACGTACTAATATCCCAGCCAGACACGGGGGAGCAAGCGCTGGAGATCACAGAGGCACTGGTTAGAAGCGGGGCGGTGGATGTTGTTGTTATCGATAGCGTGGCTGCACTTGTCCCCAGGGCAGAGCTTGAGGGGGATATGGGGGATGCCCATGTGGGACTTCAAGCTCGCTTGATGTCCCAGGCGCTGAGAAAGCTTTCTGCTGCCATCCATAGGTCAAATACCGCGGTGATATTCATCAACCAATTGCGGGAGAAGGTGGGGGTTTTCTTTGGAAACCCCGAGGTAACCCCAGGGGGTCGAGCATTGAAATTCTATAGCTCGGTAAGGATTGATCTGAGAAGAATTGAAACCATTAAAAAGGGAGATGAGGCGATAGGGAACAGGGTGAGGGCTAAGATTGTTAAGAATAAGGTCGCACCTCCTTTCAAGAAAGCCGAGTTTGATATTATGTTCGATACGGGGATAAGTAGCGAAGGCTGCCTTCTCGATCTAGGGGTAGGAATTGGGTTGGTGCAGAAATCGGGTGCCTTCTATTCCTATGGCGAAAGCCGCCTGGGTCAGGGACGCGAGAACGCCAAAGATTACCTGGTGGAGCATAAAGATGTTGCCCAGGAGATTGAACAGCAGATTCGATCGGTAGTCTTCACTTCTCAAAGCCCTGACAATAGCGATTTGGCCGCATCATAAAGCTTGCCCAAGGTCACAAGGTAAAAAAGGCTGGGAGTTTTTCTGTCCAGCCTTTTTGCGTTTATTTATGAAGACTATAACTGCCATAAAAACTCAAAACAGGAGGCGGGGTAGTGAGCGGGTAGGTATTTACCTGGATGGAAGCTTCGCCTTCAGCATAGAAAGAGACATGGTCGTGAAGCGTGGTCTTTGCCTGGAGCAGACACTCTCCGATTCTGAGGTAAAGGAACTGGCACTGACTGAGATCTCCGGGAAGTGCTATAACGCTGCCATCCGCCTTCTAAGCTATCGCCCGCGAAGCGAAGCGGAGATCAGGACCAGGCTCAGCCAAAGATTCGATAGGGAAATCATTGAAGGGGTCATTCTGCGGCTCAGGGAAGGGCAAATGGTAGATGATACCGCCTTCGCGTTGTACTGGATAGAGGAACGGGAATATTTTAGCCCCCGCGGGAAGAGGCTTCTGAAGGTGGAGCTAACACGCAAGGGGATAGACAGCGAGGTAATCGATGAGGTACTGGATGGTATCGATGACAACGAATATGCCTATCGAGCAGCTCAGAAGAAGGGTCGGAGCCTAATAAAAGAGGACTGCGAAACCTTTAAGCGAAAGTTGGGCAGCTTTCTGATCAGAAGAGGCTTCGGCTATGAGACAGTGAACAGCACTAGCGAGCGCCTGTGGCAGGAGTCAAGGTAGAAGTTCTATTAACCTTGAAGTAATTAGAAATCTTATGCATTATCTAAGATAGTAAGGCAGTATTATATAGTCCGGAAAGATCCAGACGAAGGGAGAGAGAAAAATGGTTTTGTGGCAAATTATTGTAGCTGCTGTGGTGGGAATGGTGCTTGGGGGCGCAGTTGCCATTCAGGTATGGCGGGTGGTTGTTGGTCGCCGGATTCGCGCTACCCAAAGTGAGGTTGAAGCGCTTCAAACTGAAGCTCAGACCAAGTACAAAGAAATGCTTTTTGAGGCCAAGGAGGAAGGGCTTAAGATCAAAACTCAAGCTGAGTCAGAAATCCGTGAGCGTCGTGCTGAGCTTCAGCGGCATGACAAGCGTATTTCCCAGAAAGAAGAGAACCTCGATAAAAAGATGGATACGTTGGAAAAACGGGAGCAGGGGATTGTCACCAAGGAAAAGGAGACGGAAAGCGTGCATACTCAGCTTCAAGAGTTAAAGCAGAAGCAGATTCAGCGATTGGAGCTTATCTCCGGCATCTCCAGCGCTGAGGCAAAAGAGCTCCTGATTAAAGCGGTGGAAGATGAGGTCAGTGAGGATGTTTCCCGTCGCCTTTACGAGCTGGAGGTTGAGTTTAAACAGGAAGCTAATGAGAAAGCTCAGGAGATTCTATCTCAAGCTATGCAGCGCTGTGCAACCGATGTAGTCTCCGAGAGCACTGTCTCCGTAGTTCCGCTGCCCAGTGATGAGATGAAGGGACGCCTCATCGGGCGTGAGGGGCGGAACATCAGAGCTCTAGAGAATGCCACCGGTGTGGACCTTATCATTGACGATACACCCGAGGCAGTGACCATTTCCGGCTTCGATCCGGTACGTCGCGAGATCGCTCGGATTGCCCTGGAAAAGCTTATCCTCGACGGAAGAATCCACCCCGCCCGTATCGAAGAAATGGTGGCAACAGCGAAGAATGAGGTGGAAGCTAAAATGCATACGGAAGGAGAGAATGCGGTCCGCGAGGTAGGTATGCCCGGACTGCAGCCTGAGCTGGTCAAGCTCCTGGGTCGCCTCAAATATCGCTTCAGCTATGGGCAGAATGTACTTCAACATAGCATCGAGGTAGCTCATCTTTCTGGAATGATCGCGGCGGAGTTGGGAGTTAAGGTTGCGTTGGCAAAGAGAGCAGGACTGCTGCATGACATCGGCAAGGCGGTAGATTTCCAGGTGGAGGGACCTCACGCCAAGATAGGCTATGATATAGTTAAGCAATGGGATAAATCTGCTGAGGTAGCTAATGCGGTAGCAGAACATCATGGGGAAACTAATTCTATGAGCATCCTGGGTTTTATCATCTCCGCAGCCGACGCCCTTAGCGGGGGAAGACCAGGGGCCAGAAGGGAGTCACTGGAACGCTATTTACAGCGCTTGGAAGCATTGGAAAATGTGGCCAATAGTTTCTCTGGCGTGGAGAAATCATACGCGATCCAGGCTGGTCGTGAGATCCGCATTATGGTTAAACCTGTCGAGGTAGACGACATCGGAGCGCTAAGGCTTACCCGGGATATTGTGAAGAAGATTGAGGAAACCCTGGAGTATCCCGGCCAAATTAAGGTAACTGTCATTAGAGAAACCAGATCGGTCGAATACGCAAAATAGGAAAGATATTGCGCATTCTAATGGTGGGCGATGTAATAGGTAGGCCTGGCAGGCGTGCAGCACGCGCTTTACTGCCCGGGTTGCGCCAGGAATATGCAATCGATCTGATCATCGCCAATGGAGAAAACGCTGCCGGAGGTATTGGTATAACCACGCAAACGGCAGACGAGCTTTTCGAATCCGATGTCGATGTCATCACCTCAGGAAACCATATCTGGGCTCAACGGGAGATCATACCCACCCTTGATAGCAGTCCGGCGATCCTACGCCCACTTAACTATCCAAACGGAGTCCCAGGTCACGGCTACTTTATCAGGGGAGAGGCCATGGTAGTCAACCTTATAGGGCGCACATTTATAGGTAACTTCGATTGCCCTTTTCGGGCGATCGATCAACTACTCGAGGATCTTGCCGATAACAAGCCTCCCGTCATCATTGTTGACTTTCATGCCGAGGCTACCTCCGAAAAGGTAGCCATGGGGTGGTATCTGGATGGCCGTGTAAGCGCGGTGTTGGGTACCCATACCCATGTGGGCACTGTCGATGCCAGGTTGCTCCCTAAAGGCACAGCCCACAGTACCGATGTCGGCATGACGGGCCCAATTGATTCGGTGATAGGTGACGATGTTAATACTGTGCTTACAAGATTTCTTACACAGTTACCCTATCGCATATCCGTGGGTAAAGGAAGCGTTATCCTTAATTCCGTTCTAGTAGAGATTGAGGAGACGACGGGCAGAGCGAAGCATATAAAACGAATCGACCGGGAGTTCGAATAAGATTACAACTAAAGTTGACCTTCACATTCACACTACTGCCTCCGATGGGCGGCTGACTCCCGAGGAGACAGTTCAGCTTGCCGTAAAAAATGGGTTGAGTATAATCGCCATTACCGACCATGACTCGCTGATAGGGATTGAGCCTGCCTTACTCGCAGCCGAACGCTTCCCGGCACTAAAAGTGATCCCCGGCCTGGAGATTAATACCGATATACCTAACGCTGAAGTTCATATCCTAGGTTACTTCATAAACTATCGAGATTATGAGCTTAACCAATCTCTCAAGCGGCAACGGGATTCCCGTGAGTTCCGAGGGCAGAAAATAATAGGCAAGCTAGGTGAACTGGGAATCGATATTGCATGGCACCAGGTCCTCGAATTGGCCAGTGGTGGTGCTGTTGGGAGACCGCACATCGCAAGGGCAATGCTTGAGCAGGGTTATGTTACTTCTATGCAGGAGGCATTCAATATGTACATCGGTCGGCAGGGGCCAGCATATGTCGAGCGGGCAAGGCTTTCTCCGCAAGAGGCAACAGAGCTTATGGTAAAGGCAGGAGGACTGCCCGTATTGGCTCATCCAGCGGACCTCGATAATATCGAGAAGTTCTTGATAGACCTCAAGGAGGTCGGGCTGGTAGGCCTAGAGGCATACTATAGTAGATATGACCAAAAAACTATCCAAAGATTAGTCGACTTGGCGAACAAGCACGGATTGATCACATCCGGGGGCAGCGATTTTCACGGTTTCGGGGATGATAAGGAGACACCAATGGGTGCAGTAGACGTCCCTTTCGATTGCGCCGAGCGTCTTATTGCCCTGGCAGAGCAACGCGCCCAGTAGGTCATTGAACAGTGAAGTGGCAGACGGAGACACTGGATTTTCCCACTGATAAAGGTACATTGCATGGCGAGATCTTTCTACCAAATGGAAAGGGGCCATTCCCGGGCGCAGTACTTTGCCATGGGATGGCGTCGGGTCACCTTACTATGAAGCCCAGCGCCCAGAGGCTGGTGCGCCGGGGTATAGCTACGCTGACCTTCGATTTTCGCGGGCACGGCAGGAGCGAAGGGTTTCTTGATGGCGATCTCGCAGAAGATGTTATAGCCGCGACGAAATTCTTACGTTGTTACGATAAAGTAAACCCTAAACGCGTCGCTATCGTGGGGCACAGCATGGGTGCTTTGGCGGCTATACAAGCGGCCGCAACTTTAAAAAATATCCGGGCCCTGGTTTGCCTATCCAGTCCTGCTGAAATCAGCGGCTATTATACTGCGCTGTGGGCTCACTTCAATACAAAGGCAAAACAGGCTGGAAATCCCATAATTGAATTTCCACGTAACGGATCTCTAATTCTACATGGGGGGCTTACTAGTATGGTCTCCAGGATTTGGATGTGGCTGCGTGGTTATACATTAAGGGTTAATGTGGAGGGAGGTCCAGAGTCTTTGATGAAGCTTAACCCTATGAATTATATTGATAAGATTGGGGATTTCCCAAAGCTTTTCGTCCATTGCAAGGGAGATAAATGGCTTGCTTATAAGGAAGTCCACAGGCTATATGAGATAGCCCCACCGCCAAAGAATTATATCTTATCCGAGGGCGGTTTTCATTCCGCCCCTCTTTTTCCTGGTAAACTCAGGGGGAGATGGATTTCGTGGCTCGTTTCTGTATTAACCTGAACCAGGAGTATCGATTGTGATAGTTCAAATTACATTAATGACTATAGGTGCTTATCTTCTCGGCTCCATACCTACATCCTATACGGCTGGCAGGTTGCTCAAAGGGATCGATATAAGGAGTTACGGTAGCGGAGTATCTAGCGGGTCTAATGTTTGGCATTCGGTGTCCCCTTCGGTAGGAGTCACGGTAGTTACTCTCGATATCCTGAAAGGCATCGTCCCGGTAGCTATTTCTTACTATGTATTAGAATTTCCCATATGGGCAGCGGGAATCGTAGGGTTGGCGGTTATAGCTGGGCACAGCTGGTCCATCTTCCTTCGCTTTCATGGGGGGCGAGGAGTTTCTACTATGATGGGCTCGCTTATGACTCTAGCCCCTTTGGTAGTCCTGGTATTTGTCGTCATTATGCTCTTCGGTTTCATTGTATTTAAGAACTCCCCCATATCAATGCTCTTAGGTATTGCTGCCACGCCTCTTGCCAGTTTAGGTTTGGGAAACCCACCGGGGTTTACCTTGTGCGTGTTCGGCATGATGCTCCTCCTGATTACTAAGCGGCTTGTAGCAGAGCGCACTATACCCCCCGGCGAATGGAAGCGAGTGATGATTTACCGTTTGTTCTTGGATCGGGATACCCGTAATCGGGAGGCCTGGATCTACCGGGCTTCCTCTGGTACGGAGGAGTCATAGATAAAGAGACGAGATGCGCTTCTCACCCGGATATAGAAACAAAGGTAAGCTGTGGACGGTGTGGGAAACCCGTCTGTCCAAAATGTATGGTGCAGACGCTTGTGGGGCCGCGTTGCCCGGATTGTGCGAATTTAAAGCGCCTGCCTACCTATGAAATATCAACGCGGCACTATCTCATTGCTATCGCGGTGGGCGTAGGTGCTGCCATTGTTGCAGGTATTGCCTGGGCCCTGATCTGGAGTGCGATCCCGTTCCTATCTCTTTTAACAGCAGCAGGTGTAGGCTATGCAATTGGTGAGCTCATCAGTCGCGCTACAAACCGCAAGCGCGGACCCGGTCTGCAGGTCATCGCTGGCGTTAGCGTATTGATAAGCTTTGCCACCAACTACCTTTTTGCTGCCTACGTTCTTTCAGTACCCTGGTTCAGCTTATTTACCATTATTGGTCTCGCCCTGGGTATCTTTATAGCTGTTACACGGCTGCGCTAAAAGGGCAGGGCAATAATAGTGGAATTGGTAGCGCATACGGGATTCGAACCCGTGATCTCCTCCTTGAGAGGGAGGTGTCCTAAACCGCTAGACGAATGCGCCAGTTTGTGAACGTTTGTCTTTAGAACAGAGGGGCGGCAATTCCTATCTGAGATACTAGCATAACCCATGTACCCAGTCAACTCTTAACAAGACTGCTGGAATAATCTCAATCAACCCCCTAATCCCCCAGTCTTGGGGGACTTCTAAAGCTGGGGGAAACCCCCAGACCCCCACCTCTTTTACAGCGGTCTCTGATTGACAAGAATAGGCGATTTCGTGTACGCTTATTGCTCTCGGAGATAACATTAATATATATGGAATCAAATACAGAAGAAGACATCCAACCCGATATCCCGGATAGCTCCGGGTCCAACCTGGATGATCAAAATGTCAAGGTGAAAAAGCCCTATAGTGAGCTTCTGGCCTTAAGCCGGGTCTCAGCTGCTGTCAGTGGGTTATGGGATCTAAATGCTGTCCTTAATGTTGCTCTGGACTCCGTGCTTGAGGTTATGAATGGAACTATTGGACAGATACTGCTTGTTGATGAACAGACTCAATCGCTCTCCTTGAAGGTCCTCCGTGGTCTACCAGAGAAGTATGCTCCTGATATGCACCTCAAGATAGGCGAGGGTATTGGGGGCAGGGTGGTTCAGACAGGAAGGGCAGTGCTAGTCGAGGACCTCTCCAAAGACTCCCGTGCTGTCTGGCGCGATCTAATCGAAGCAGAAGGTCTCAAGGCATTTCTCAGTGTCCCTCTCCGCGCCAAAGATACTGTGCTGGGTGTCTTGAATGTTGCCAGTCGTCTGCCGCATCACTTTACCCAGGACGACATGCATCTGTTACACGCAATTGGAGATCAGGTGGGTGTTGCAATTGAGCAAGCTGAGCTATACAACCAGCTGAGAAAGGAGCGGGAGAACTACCGGCAGCTTGCCCGCTACATGTTGATAGCCCAGGAAGCAGAGCGAGGCAGAATTGCCCGAGAGCTGCATGATGAAACCAGCCAATCACTTACCGGTCTTTCACTAAACATGCAAGCAATCCTGAATATCGCTAAAGCCTCCAACTTTGGCGATGACGTATTCAAGGCCAAGCTTGAACAGGCGCATGATATCACTTATCAGCTAAATGCGGAGATGAACAAAATAATGAAATCTCTTAGGCCAACAGCTTTGGATAGCCTCGGACTGGGCCCCGCCATCCGTCAGTACGCAGAGAATCGCCTTCAGTCAGCAGGGATCAAAGTACTAATAAAGCAGGAAGGTATGGAGGAACGCTTGCCTTCCGAAGCTGAATTTGGGCTTTACCGCATCGCTCAGGGATCCATTTCTAACATAGCTTGGCACTCTCAGGCCAAGAATGCGGTGATTAATATAGGGTGCACTTCAGACGAGCTCATCATGCAAATCGAGGATGATGGCAAGGGATTCAATGCGTCACAGCCAATTGAGGTGGATGAAAGTGGTCGCGGGCGAGGACTACTCAGTATGAAGGAAAGGGCGAGTCTCCTCAGTGGTACGTGCGATATACAGTCACAACCTGGGAAGGGTACTAAGATTATCGTGAAGGTGCCGGTCTATTGGGATAAAACGCATGCAAAAGATCAAGATACTGATAGTGGATGATCACGCCATTGTTAGAGATGGCATTTGCAGCCTATTGGCTTTCGCTGGAGACATGGAGGTTGTGGGTGAGGCAGCCAATGGAAGGGATGGGCTGGACATGGTAGGGCAATTACTACCAGATATTGTACTGATGGATATGGCTATGCCCATTATGGGTGGTTTGGAAGCCATACGCCGTATGCGGAAGGAATTCCCGGAGCTGAAGATTCTGATGCTGACCCAGTATGATGACAAAGACCACGTTTTTCCAGCCATCCACGCTGGAGCCAATGGATTCATTAGTAAAACTGCGGCGTCGTCAGAGCTTATTTCCGGACTCCGAGCCGTATTTGCCGGAGATTCTTACCTGTCTCCTTCTATAGCTAAAATGTTCGTGGAAGACTATCAGCGGGTATCATTAACAAAGGATAAACAAGATTGCTATGAGCTACTTACCGATAGAGAAAGAGAAATACTTAAACTAGTTGTTGAAGGATACAAGACCCAACAGATAGCTGAGATGTTGACTATTGCTCCTAAAACGGTTGAGGGGCACAAGACCGGTCTAATGAACAAATTGGGCATTCACACTACGATAGATCTGGTAAAGTATGCTTTACGG
>JAAXQM010000283.1 GCA_012974295.1 Dehalococcoidales bacterium | reverse complement strand
GATACGAATCGATCCGCGCGTGCGGCGATCGTCGGGACGGCCGTCGTACCTGGAGCAGGCGAGGGGGTACCTGCGACTGGTGGAGAGTGGGGAGATCGTAGGGCGGGTGAAGGATACCATGGTCTCGGGAAATATCTATGATGCCCTAAAGGGGCTCGTGGCCGTCGGTAGCGAAGCGCAATGGGTAGGCGGTGCACTTAGGCTCCCGCACCTCTACATATCAAGCCTGGCAGTGGCTAGTAAGGGATAACGAGGAGGCGTCCTTGCCTTTAGACTCTTTTTCCAATAATCTCGCTGAACTTCGTGATGAAAGTAAACCTATAATTCCCTCGAAGCTAGCCAATGTTTCCACTGTATCTTCGGAGGAACTGTTACTGTTCCTCGATGCATGGGTTAACATGGGTTTTGAGAGGCGAAGGCAGATCGTGCATTATCTTGTAGATCTTGCTGAGGAGGAACCCAAGCTGAACTTTGATGCTATCTTCCAGGCCTGTCTTTACGATCCCGATGAGATAGTACGGGTAAGAGCCATCGAAGGGTTATGGGAATATGAAAATAACTCCGTTATCGATCGCTTTATCACCATGCTTAAGGAGGATTGCCAGGAATCGGTACGTGCTGCAGCCGCTCAAGCACTGGGCAGGTTTGCGTTGCTTGCAGAGCTGGGGAAATTGAGGCCTGATGATAGGGCTAAGGTGGAGGAAGCACTTATTACGACGATCGATGATCGGGAGGAAGGGCTTGAGGTACGGCGGCGAGCTATAGAGGCGATCGCTCCCCTGAGCCTGCCTAAGGTAGCGGAGATTATTCAGAAAGCTTACCACAGCGAGGATAATGAAATTCGGGTAAGTGCTATTTATGCAATGGGGAGGAATAGTGATCCAATCTGGCTTCCCACGCTGCTGAAGGAACTGGACAATCCCGATACAGAGATGCGCTTTGAAGCAGCGGTAGCATGTGGTGAGATAGGGGAGGAGGAGGCAGTGCCCCATCTGATGGGGCTTATCCATGATCTTGATACACAGGTGCAGCAATCAGCCATAGCGGCGCTGGGGATAATCGGTGGAAGTGAGGCTGAGGCTGCCCTTGGTGAATGCCTGAATCATCCCGAAGAGCACATTCGAGCTGCTGCGGAGGATGCTTTGGAGGATCTAGGCCTTGGTAAGGATCCAATCTCCTTCAGAATTATATAGCCGGAGTTTGACATGCTAAGAGGGCAAAAGGTCCTACTCAGGGGGAAAAAGCTGGAGGACGCTGAAAATGACTACGCCTGGAGAAGCGACGAGGAGCTCGCTCGCCTGGACGCGGCCCCGACAATGAGGATACCATTCGCTTATTTTTTAGATAACTATGCCGATGAGCTTGCCCGCCCTAGCCGCCGCCGGCGCCGCTTCGCCATTGAAACCCTGGACGGTAAGCATATTGGTAATTGTATGTACTACAATATCGATGAGCGTAAGGGGGGTGTAGAGTTGGGGATCATGATTGGAGACCGCGACTACTGGGATCAGGGTCATGGCACTGATGTGGTCGCTACCCTCCTGAACCATATTTTCACCACGACGAAGCTCGAGAGGGTTTACCTGAATACCCTGGAATGGAATAGCAGGGCACAACGCTGCTTTGAGAAATGTGGCTTTGTTCGATGTAATCGGCGTAGAAGGTTTCACAATAACCTGATTACCATGGACATATACCGCAGCTCCTGGCAGAATCGCACTTCTCTTGAAGGTGACCAAACCACAAAAGAAAAGCAGGAAGGATAATACTTCCTGCTTCTTGCTGGATTGTAAGCTCTGTTAAGTCTTCGGTGGTGTTGGATTCTCCAAACCAGAAGCCAAAGAAACGGGCACAAGCTCACATAATTCGTCTACAGTCCACGTCCCCTTCGTATAGATGGATTTGATATACTCAGGTTCAGAGTAGAGGTGAACCTCTCCTCCCATGACGGAGAAGGTGCGGCCGTTAATATTCGCTGCCTCGTCGGTGCAGAGGAAGACTACAAAGGGAGAGACGTTCTCCGGCGGCGTAAATATCGTTTTCATGAAGTTATCCAGATCGGCACCGCTTACTCCCATGCTTTTTCCCCATGCTGCCTTAAGCTCGGGAGTCAGGGTCATCCTCGTGCCGGCCATAGGTCGGATGGCATTACAGGTGATTCCGTATCTTCCCAAGTCTCGTGCCAATGTGCGTGTTAAGCCTACGATCCCCTCTTTTGCAGCACTATAGTTGGCCTGACCCATATTGCCCAGTCCCGCTGAAGAGGAGGTATTTACAATTCGCCCGCTCCGCTGCTGCCGGAACACCGTGCTCGCGTGCCTGGCGCAATTGAAGTGGCCATAGAGGTGAACCTTTAATACTAAGTCCCATTCCTGTTCACTCATATTGAAAACCATGCGGTCCCGCAGCACACCGGCATTGTTGACCAGGATATCCAGCCGGCCAAAATTGTCCATGGCGCATTTGACCATCTTCTCTGCGCCTTCGAAACTAGCTACATTCTCATAGTTAGCTATCGCATCGCTCCCCATTGCCTTGATTTCGGTGACCACCTCATCGGCGGGTGTCCTGTCGGCACCGGTGCCATCCAACGCGCCTCCTAGATCGTTAACTACTACCTTAGCTCCTTCGGCAGCAAGGGCCAGCGCATGGCACCGTCCCAGTCCCCGACCAGCGCCGGTAATGAGAGCAACCTTCCCCTTTAATCTCTCACTCATTGTCATCAACCTCGTTTCTTGGAAGGGAGAACGACAACAGCACTGCCCGGAGTGGTCTTCTCCCCTTTTCCGTTCTCAGCCCAGATGTTGCACTCCACGATATGCTCATCATTCTCCACTCGCTTACCGGTAATAGTTCCCTTACACCACCACGTTTCCCCTTCATGGGGCTCGGTCATGGTCTTCATTTTCCGCGGGTAATCCATCGCTCGGTACTGGCAGGAGAGTTTCTTAATGGTGCCTTCATCTCCGACCCAATCGGTTATCAAATGTCCTAACCAGGCACGCTTCAGTGCGCCGTGGACGATGGGGCTGCCAACCATCATGGAGGTGGCAAAGCTATCCTCGTAATGTAGGGGGTTGAAGTCCCCCGAGGCCCCGGCCCACTTAACCAGCATCTGGCTTGTGGCCACCTTGGCCAGCGGGGTTACCTCGCCACCTACCTCAACATCTTCATAATAAAGCTGTTTATTCCCCATTGTTTCCTCCTATTTAGCTGCAGATTAATGTGGCCCTTTGCTTGGCCACCGTATCGCCGTTCTGGTTTAGATAGGTTTGCTCCATGGTAAGGAAGAGCATCTTCCCCGTCTTACCTGTCCGCTCCCGGGCATCGACGAACTGTCCGTAGACGATCAAGGTATCGCCGGCGCGCACCGGAATGTAGAAATCAAACTCGACGCCGCCATCGAGGACCCGCATCATACCGCTCTCGAATACGGCGTTCAATACCTTGCCCATAACTGCACCTGTTTCCAACCCACCCCCTTGGGTCGGCCAGCCAAAAAATCCAGGGGGCGCTATGATTCCCCCATACCGGCTTTTTTTAGCATACTCTACATTGCGGTAAAGGGGATTTGGGTCGTCGATCGCATCGGCGTATCGCGCTATAGCCCCAGCTTCCACCTGTAGAACGCCAGGTGGCGATACCTGTCCGATTAGAGGTGTAAGTTTATCTATAACCAACGAGCCTTCTGTCACTTTATTTACCTCCTTCTACTTTTTATGGATATAATAAAGCCAGGTGGTGCTGTTACGTTACCATACCTGGCTTTCCTTTTAGTATACAAGGGACTTTCTGGATACACCCCTTGTTCATTTCCGACCTCTTTAGCATTAATCCCTGGTTAAAATGGTAAGCAAATCGCCATCGCCAAGCCAAAAAAAGTCTACATCAGCGATGGTGCCGCTGTCAAGCGTTGTCGCCTCGCTCTAATACAGGTGTGTATGCTATTTTGCTTCTACCTTCTCTAGTGGAGCAAAGCTTAATAGCAGCCGCTTCAGACCAGCCTCACCCTTGAATGCTACGGTGACCTCATAATCCTCCCCGGTGGAGAGGCAGTTTACCACAATCCCTTCACCGAACTTGGCATGGCGTACATGGTCCCCGGCACCAAAGGCTGTCCTTTGTGAAGGTGAAGGAGAGAGAATAGCTACAGGCTGAGATCTTCTTTCATTGTCGCCGTCAGGCGGTACAACCAGATGGGGGGGGATGTCTGAGAGGAAGCGTGAAGGCAGGTTCACCAACGTATTCCCGAGGGACCTACGTCGGAAGGCACGCACCAGATACAGCCGCTGCTTGGCCCGAGTAATCCCCACGTAAAATAGGCGGCGCTCCTCCTCCATTTGATCCGGGTAATCATAGGATCTTCGATGGGGTAGCAGACCTTCCTCCATGCCCACGATGAACACTACCGGAAACTCCAAACCCTTGGCGGCATGGAGGGTAATCAATGTAACCGCGTCGACCTTCTCATTGTAACTATCGATGTCAGATACCAGAGCCACACCCTCCAGGAAAGAGGAGAGGCTATCCTCGGGCTCCAAATGGCGATAATCATTTGCTACGGTGCGCAGCTCGAGGATATTGTCCCACCTATCTTCCCCATCTGGCTGATCCAGGATATATCCTTTGTATCCGGAGCGCTCCAGCACGAGGTCTAAAAGCTCAACAATGTTAAGCTCTCTGCTTGCCACGATCAGTTCATTAATTATGGCGAGGAAATCGGTGAGCACCCGGCTAGTACGTGGACTGAAGTTAGTTTTTTCAATCTCGTCAGTGACCGTCTGCAAAGCGGCATAGATAGGCAGTGAGCGCCCTCTGGCCCATTGCTCCAGCTCATCAATTGTACGTGGGCCAATCCCTCGCGTCGGTACATTGATGACGCGTGCCAGGCTAACGCTGTCATAGGGATTGTGGATTAGCCTGAGGTAGGCGATGACATCCTTAATCTCGCGCCGCTCGTAAAAGCGAGTGCCGCCCACCAGTTTATAGGGCATCCCATAGCGGATAAAGGATTCCTCAATAGCCCGCGACTGGGCATTGGTGCGATACATCACGGCGCAATCGCCGGGTTTGAATAAACCCTGCCTGGCAAGGCTATCCACCTGTCCTACCACGAACTGGGCTTCCTCTTGCTCGTTATACGCCTCGGCAACGGTGAGCGGCACCCCGATATCATTCTCTGTCCACAGCCCCTTCTCCTTTCGCTGTCGATTAGCGGAGATTACCGCCTCGGCTACTTCTAGTATAGTTTTGGTGGAGCGGTAGTTCTGCTCCAGATATACAACCTTGGCATCGGGATAATCGCTCTCGAAGTTGAGGATGTTCCTCATATCGGCAAATCGCCAGGAATATATCGATTGATCGGGATCGCCCACCACACAGATATTGCGGTATGTACCCGCCAGTTGCTTGGCCAGCTTATACTGAACGGTGTTGGTGTCTTGAAACTCGTCAACAAGTATATGATGGTAGCGCTGTTGATATTTTTGAAGCACCTCAGGACATTGTCGAAAGAGGGAGACGGTCTTCATCAGGAGATCATCGAAGTCTAATGCATTGCTTACATCCAGTAGTTCCTGGTAGCGCTGATAGACCCGCCCCGCCACTTCGTCGAAATAGGTGTGCTTTACATAATCCTGGGGTGCAATAAAGTGGCTCTTGGCCGAGGATATCGCTGAGAGGAATGGACGTGGTGGGGAGCGTTTGGGGTCGATATCCAGCTCTACAAGACTGCGCTTGATGAGGCTGAGCTGATCGCCATCGTCGTAGATAACAAACCTTGGCTCCACACCGATGTGCGAGCCTTCACGCCTCAAGATGCGGGCGCAGATAGAGTGGAACGTGCCAAGGGTAAGATCCTCAACTGTATCGCCAAGGAGGTCATACAGGCGCTCCTTCATCTCCCGGGCTGCTTTGTTGGTGAAGGTTACCGCCAGGATGTGATAAGGGTTAATCTCCCAGACCTTGATAAGGTAGGCGACCCGATGGGCAATAACCCTGGTCTTGCCACTCCCGGGGCCGGCAAGGATTAGGAGTGGCCCATTGGCGGACTCTACCGCTTCCCGCTGCGCCGGGTTTAAGCCCTCAAGAATATCCACGTTTAGATTATAGCATCATAGTTAGGTCAGAGTAAGTGAGAAATTGCACTTTTCTAGTGCCGCGTGAAAGAACTCAGGACAGAGTAGTTATCGCAACATCGATGTTGCTAACCGCCCTGCCCTGCTATGTCTGAATCCTTTGTTATTTCCTATACCAGGAATGGAGGCATGGAGAGGTCTCCAAGCTCGCGTATCCTTTCGTCCAGCTCCTTAACGGTCCACTGCCTGCCTATATCGATGGAGTTCCCCGGCGTCCAGGGAATAAATACCTGAACTTTGCCGCCGAAAATGGTGAAAATACGCCCTGTTATATCTTGAGCTGCGTCGCTGGCAAGATAAGCGACAAGAGGGGAGAGATTCTCTGGTGCGAACGTATCGAAAGAGCCATCTTCCGGTGGCTTCTCCCCCATCATTTCGGCCGTCATCGGGGCCCCCAACGTCATTCTGCTCCTGGCCATGGGGGCTACGGCATTGGAGGTGACGTTATATTTTGCCATCTCCCTGCCCCATACCATGGTCAGAGAAGCAATGCCACCCTTGGCTGAAGCGTAATTACCCTGGCTTGCATTCCCGCCGAGACCAGCATGGGAAATTGTGTTTATTAGGCGGCCGTTTATCGAGTTCCCTGCCTTGCTCTGTTCGTAGAAATAGAGACAGGCCCATCTACCGCAGTTGAAGGTCCCCTTTAGGTGAACAGCGATAACGCTATCAAACTCCTCTTCGGACATCTTGAAGCTCATCCTGTCTCTGAGGAAGCCGGCATTGTTGACGAGAATATCCAGTCTACCGAAACTATTGATCGCACTATCTATAATTTCTTTGGCTGCTTGAAAGTCAGTAACACTGTTGAAGTTCGTTACCGCCTGTCCGCCCGCATCCTTAATCTCCTTGACCACCTGGTCTGCCGGGCTGCGGGATTCCCCGCTGCCGTCCGCCTCACCTCCGAGGTCGTTAACGACTACCTTTGCTCCTTCCGCGGCGAGTGCCAGAGCATGTGCTCTCCCAAGGCCTCTGCCTGCACCTGTAACTATTGCGACTTTGCCGTCCAGCACGCCCATTTTATATCAACCTCCTTGCCTTTAATTATATTTCGACCGCTCTAATATACCATATCTATGGCTTCACGGTCAAAGCCAAACGCTGAGGCGCCATGCCCAATAAAAGCAAGCCATTTACGTTTGATTACGATTGACACTGCTTATTAAAAGCGGTAGGATGTTGCAGTGGCCTCCTCAGGACTTACGTATATTTG
>JAAXQM010000183.1 GCA_012974295.1 Dehalococcoidales bacterium | reverse complement strand
CAGTTCGACCCCGAATCCTTCGAGACTAAGATCGCTGCTGAGGTAAAAAAATTTGACCCTGGTCTATATTTGGAACGCAAGGAGCATAGGCGATTGGATCGCTTTGTTCAATTTGCCGTAGCAGCGAGTATGCAAGCTGTAGAACATGCCAACTTAGCCATTGGTAAGGCTAATGCTGTGGAGATCGGTGTGGTCATCGGGGTTGGGGTAGGTGGGCTGAGCACATTAGAGAATCAGCACCGGGTGCTTATAGAGCGGGGACCTGATAGAGTAAACCCGTTTCTCATTCCTATGATGCTTGCTGACATGGCTGCAGGTCAAGTGGCAATTTTCTTAGGCGCGAAGGGCCCCAATTTCTGTGTTACGTCTTCCTGTGCCAGCAGCTCCGATGCAATTGGTCAGGCTTTCGATATTATTAGGCGCGGTGCTGCCCAGGCGATGATTGCGGGGGGGGCTGAGGCGACAATCACACCGTTGGGCATTGCTGGCTTTAATGCAGCACGAGCACTTTCTACAAAAAACCAAGAGCCACTGAAGGCATCTCGACCTTTTGATGCGGAGCGGGATGGCTTTGTTATGGGGGAGGGGGCAGCTATACTCATTATGGAAAGCCTTCCCTTTGCAATGAAGAGGGGTGCCCCGATCTTGGCGGAAGTTACGGGATATGGTGCTACCGATGATGCTTACCATGTTACACAACCAGCGGAGGGGGGTGAGGGTGGTGTAAGAGCGATGAGAATTGCCCTTGAGGAGGCGGGATTGGAGCCTGGAGAGATAGATTACGTTAATGCTCATGGCACATCAACTCTCATAAATGACAGGAGTGAAACCATAGCCATAAAGGGCGTCTTTGGAAGTGAAGCCTACCGGGTTCCCATTAGTTCTACAAAATCTATGATAGGGCATCTGCTGGGTGCAGCCGGAGCTATTGAGGCGGCGATATGCGTACTTGCTATTCAGAATGGGGTGATACCACCGACGATAAATCTTGATAACCCTGATCCAGATTGCGACCTCGATTATGTGGCAAATGTAGCTCGTCATATGGAGGTTAATACTACTTTATCCAATGTATTCGGCTTCGGAGGACACAACTCTACTTTGATATTACGCAGGTATGTGGAGAACGCATGAGCCTTAGCAGTTGGGAAATACTGCCTAGCTTACCAGAAGCGGAGCTTTCCAGGATTTCTGGGGAAGACCTTACACTATTAGTAGCTCAACTTTTGTATAATCGGGGTATCACCAGCCCGACACAAATTGAACACTTTCTGATCGCAGATAAGCGTCTCCTTCATGACCCCTTCCTGCTACCGGATATGGAAAAAGCGGTGGCAAGAGTATATCGAGCATTGCTATCCGGGGAGGCTATTGCTATATATGGAGACTTCGATGCAGATGGTATTACTGCCACTGCCCTTCTTGTCGAGGGTCTCTCAGCCCTGGGAGGATATGTAATTCCGCATTAGAACGCTTAGCGAAACAAGGGATTAATTTAGTGGTCACGGTAGATTGCGGTATAACCGCAATCGAAGAGGTGGAGGTGGCAAAGCAATTGGGGCTTGATGTCGTGATCACCGATCATCACACAGTCCCTGCGCAAATACCATCAGCCATTGCGGTTATCGATGCAAAGAGGGCTGACTCCCAATATCCCTTCCCTGAGCTTGCCGGCGTAGGTGTGGCCTACAAACTATTACAGGCACTTTATCGATCTATCGGCAAAGAAGATGATATTGAAGCGTATTTGGACCTGGTGGCTTTGGGAACTGTTGCTGACATGGTTTCTTTACTCGGGGAGAATCGATATCTAGTAAAAAAGGGCCTTGAGGTACTTCAGAATACAAAAAGACCTGGATTAGAGGAGATAGCCAGATGCGCTGGGGTACCTATTTCGAGCGTAGACTCGGAGACTATCTCATGGGTTATAGCACCTCGAATTAATGCAGCAGGGCGGCTAGACCATGCTGGCGTAGGCTATCATTTATTGACAACCAGCTCCTCAGATGAAGCCAGGAGGCTTGCCGGTCTATTAGAGCGGAAGAACACGGACCGGAAAAGCTTAACGGAAGAAATGTTGCTTAAGGCAAGAGAGCAAATTAATGCCACTGATACCGATTCCCCTCTTCTTATGGTTGGGGGCGAGGATTTTCATAGTGGGGTGGTTGGTATAGTTGCCGGCAGATTGGTAGATGAGTTTTTCCGCCCGGTGATCGTATTTGAGCGGGGAAGGGAGTGGAGCAGGGGGAGCGCCAGAAGCATTCCGAATTTTGACGTCGTTGCAGCAATGAGCGATTGCGGCGATCTACTCTCTCGATTTGGTGGACATCCTATGGCAGCGGGGTTTACCATAGCTACCGAAAATCTTGAGCTATTTAAGGCACGATTGATTGAGATTGCGTCAAGACAGATATCCTCTTTCGAAATACGCCATTTAATTTCCATTGATGCTGATGTCCCAGTTTCATCACTTGGCGGGGATACTTATCAAATGATACAGCAGCTTGCTCCCTTTGGTAATGGTAACCCTTATCCGGTATTCATTGCTCGGGACATAAAGGTTGGTGAGTATCGTCGCGTGGGTAGCAGGGGGGAACATTTGAAGCTAAGGCTAGTAGATAATGGTACAGCATGGAACGGTATTGGCTTCAAGATGGGCCATCTTATTGCCGAGTTGGCCCCTAGGATGGACATCGTCTTTAACCTTGAAGTTGATCAGTGGGGTGGTAGGGAGGCGCTTCAGTTAAAGATCCTCGATTTCGCCCCCGCTATTTAGCGCCCTCGCCTTCTTCATCCGGTAAATAAGAAGGATAACGCAAACTGTAAATACGATAAGCGTGATGAAATGGGGCGCATGCAGCAAGTCTGCCACATTTATCTGATTAGACGTCACTGCACGGGTGAACTCGATGAAGAAACGCCCAAAGGAATAAATAGCAAGGTAAAGGATAAATAGCGAGCCATCTGGTTTCAGCCGCCCTCTCAACAATAAGAGCACGGCGAAAAGCATAAGGTCCCAGATAATTTCATAGACCGGAGATGGGTGGGTGGATACCCCTGCCGGGGCGTACACGCCTGGGAGGTCCATGTAGACGAAGCCCCACGGTAAAGAGGTTGGCGTTCCATAGGCATCGCCATTTATGGTGCAACCGATCCTCCCCACAGCTTGAGCAAGGGGCAACGCCGGGGCTATGACGTCAGCGATATGTCCAATCTGCAGATGTTTTATCCTGGCAAATAAAAAAACCGCCAGTGACCCTCCGAAGATAGCCCCGAGAATGGATAACCCGCTAAAAAACTGTGTAAATATCAGCGCAGGGTCGTGTATATAGGTGCTCCCGAAATAGTCTATTACGTGGAATAGCCTGGCCCCGATAATACCGCCAACAATGGCCCATGGTGCGCCACTATAGATGATCTCCTTCTCAACCTTGGTACCTCTGGCAAACCAAAGGGATACCCCTATTGCTACCATGACAGCGAGGACCACCATAACCCCGTGCCAGCCTATGTCGAAGGAACCTA
>JAAXQM010000199.1 GCA_012974295.1 Dehalococcoidales bacterium | reverse complement strand
ATATCAGCTTCAAACAATGTATCGCAATCCATATTATCAAAAATCACTTTATTCATCAATCATTCGGGTGGTTGCTGATTTGTTAACGCCACCCTGTGATTGTTGGGGGTCAAGTCTGCCGTTGACTCTTGCAAAAAATAGGCAAGAGTTCACGGTAGGAATGCCGATTACTCGGCACCCCCCGTACAGATCCCAGCGTGCACTGCTAATGCACTGGGCTCCTGCTTCAAGTATTGACGCGCATACGTTCCAACGGATAAGGATGACAGATAAAAGGGCTAGGCAACCACCGCTTGGCTATCCTGCTCATTCGTTTCCATGTTATACGATGTTTCTGACTTCTGCGACGCAATGACCTACACCACATGCGGATTATCTCTGATCTGAAACGTGTGAGACTTTTACCGTTCCAGGGTACCCCATAATATCTGCTGTGACCTATGATCACTGATTTAAGCCATTTGCCTAAATCGGGGATGGACCAATGCAGTCTTTCTCTCATGGTTTTCTTCAGCTCCGCCAACTTATTGCGTAACTTCTTTGCAGATGTCTTTCTCAATACTGTAAATTTTCCCTTCCTTGATTTACTGCAAATATGGGTAAATCCTAGAAAGTCAAAAGTATCAGGTTTCCCTTCTCCTCTTTCTTTTCTTCTCTCCACTGCATATCTGCCAAATTCAACCAGGGATGTCTTTTCAGTATTCACTTCCAGATTAAACTTCCTGAATCGACTTTTCAGTTCTTCCAGAAAACCCATGGCATCTTGTCTATATTGGAAGCCCAGTACCATATCATCGGCGTATCTTACCATTACAACATCGCCGGTTGATTTCCGGTTCCTCCAACTGTTTGCCCATAAGTCAAACACATAATGGAGATAGATATTGGCCAGCAGTGGGCTGATACTGCCTCCTTGCGGAGTACCTTCGTCTGTCTTATACCACTGCCCATCCTCCATTACTCCAGCATTCAGCCACTTCCTTATGTGTCGTATAACACGCTTATCTTTTATCCTGTGCTCAACAAATTTTACTAGCCACTCGTGGTCGATTGCATCAAAGAATCCCCGAATGTCTAAATCAAGCACCCAGTTCACTTTCCTCCCCTCTATGGCTTCCACTACCGCATCCAGCGCATTATGCTGACTGCGTCCCGGTCTGAACCCATATGAGAATCCCAGAAAATCCACCTCATAAATAGCATTCAGCACTTCAACCATGGCTCTCTGCACTATTTTATCTTCCAGTACAGGAATTCCTATCGGTCGCTGCCTGCCATCACCTTTAGGGATATATGTCCGTTTGACTGCTCTGGCCCTATATGCGCCTTTTCTCAGTCGTTCAGACAGATCCTTAAGATTATCTCCAAGATTCTTACCGTACTCTTTCCATGTCTTACCATCTATACCTGCAGCTGAGTTGCGCTTCAGCTTAAGAAAACTCCTTCTCAACCGTCTGATATCATAGACATGGTGCCATAGGGATATGAACTGTTCCTCCCTATTCCGCTGTGCGGCATACCGTATCCTATCCAGCTCATTTGGCAGGAATATCCAGCTCTGTGCCTGGCTCCTGTTTCGCTTAGACGGATTCCTCTCAGCCAGCCCCCTTTTCTCCACCTTCTCCGCCACAGGCTTGTTGTCACCTGTCTTGTTCGAAGGCTTCTCAGATATTATTGGGCTGTCAGACTCCCTGTATCCGTTCATCATTGCTTTACTCCCTCAGGATTTTCAATGCGGACCTTAATACAATCTAAATAAGGCCAGATACAGGGCCTCCCGATTCCCGCGCAAAAAGCTTCCGTGCATGCATGAGGTCTCCGACCCCGCCAAGTCCTTATATCCCTTGCCATTCCGGAATATGAGATATTGCCTTCTGTATACTTGAAGAACATCGGCACTTGGACTCATATCTCTTACGAGGCTCAATACTCAGCCTACACTTTCCCTTGTCAACGCTTCACCGGCAATGTTACCATTACCAGTGCATGACTCAGGGCTGATGTGGGTGGCTAGTCCTTCATCATAGGACACTTTCAGTCCCTACTTCTTGCCGGTTTTAATCGGCGCACTCAA
>JAAXQM010000004.1 GCA_012974295.1 Dehalococcoidales bacterium | reverse complement strand
CAGGCAGGACCGACAACGCCGCGTGGTACCAAAACGGTAAGCACGCCTGCCGGCGCCTATTACGATACGATAAATCTCCAGAACCTTATGAAATGCGGGGGCAGGTATTTCTATGCCAGAACAACGGTCTACCACCAGCTCCATTTCCGTAACTGTATAAAAGAGGCGATTGACTGGCCTGGCTTCGCCTTTGTGGATGTCATCTCACAGTGCATCGAGAATAATGGCCGACGATTGGGATTCAAATCCGCCTATGAAATGCTGCAGCATTATAAAAAAACGTATAAAAGGGCCCCCGATGGAGCCGAGACCCTTGGTCCAGAGGAAATAGGCATAGTCCGGCACGAATAGAAAGGAGTCATCGATGCGAAAGGTAGTTATTTCGATAAAGCAAAGGGGCTTCATGCGAGAAAGGAAGTGTGCCAGACTGGCTACTGCACAGAAGAGGAAATCCCGTTCGGCAAGCTGGGAACAGAGAAGTTCGGAAGAGAGATATTCGGCAACATGATAGCCCTCGGCCGTTTAATGGCCCTTATAGATATCGACGCTTCCGAAGAAGAGCTAGCCAGGGTGCTTCCGCTGAAATACAGGGAGGAGAACCTTAGCGCGGTTCAATTTGGCTATCACCTTAAACAGGAGGACCTGGAACGCGGGTCTCACTCTAGAGGGAAGCGCGAGTTCGATTTCTCCAGTAAGCAGCCCGGTGAATTGGAAATGGAAGCCGAAAATCATGCCTGATAGGCAGCATCGGCTGTGTTAATAGTATCCAGTAGATTCGAGTGAGTATTATAATCTATTACTTGCCAGTGTTATACAATAAGAGACCGCTGAAAAAGAGGTGCGGGATACTTCCTGCCGGGGGTCTGGGGGTTGTCCCCCAGCTTTACAAAAGTCCCCCAAGATTGGGGGGTTAGGGGGTTGACTGAGACTATTTCAGCAATCTCAGTAATACAATCACAAAGGAAACGAAATGAGGAAGGGGGAATCTCATGACTGATGAACGTGGATCAGGTAGCGCCAGCTCTCTACCTACAGGTACCCGTATGTGGCCATCAAAGCGCTATACGGAAATCCACCAGCGCTCGTTACAGGACCCTGAGGGGTTCTGGGCCGAGGAGGCGCGAAAACTGGACTGGTACAAGACATGGGATCGCGTTCTTGACTGGGAGCCACCATACGCGCGCTGGTTTGTCGGAGGCATGCTCAACGCCAGCTATCAGTGCGTTGACCGTCATGTACAGACATGGCGCAGGAGCAAGGTAGCGATTTACTGGGAGGGTGAAACAGGGGATACCAGGGTGCTGAGCTATTCCACCCTCTTCCGCGAAGTCAACCGTTGCGCCTCGGTCCTGATTCAGCTTGGTGTTAAAAAAGGTGATAGGGTCGCCCTCTATCTCTCCATGGTACCCGAACTGCCTATTTTCATGCTCGCCTGCGCTCGAATAGGGGCGGTGCACACTGTTATCTTCTCAGGATTCAGCTCCCAATCCATAGCGGACAGGGTCAACGATATCGGGGCGAAAGTTATCATCACCTCCGATGGCGCATATCGCCGCGGCAAGATCCTTGGGCTCAAGGAGATAGTCGATGAGGCGGCTAAACTATCGCCTGTAATTGAGAAGATAGTTGTGGTTAAAAGAACAGGGGAGAAGATTCCTATGCAAAAAGGAAGGGACTTCTACCTTTCAGATCTGCTGGAAACGGCCGATCCTTTGGTTGAGGCCGAGCCGATGGAGTCCAATCACCCGCTATATATACTCTACACCTCGGGGACTACGGGAAAGCCTAAAGGTGTTGTCCACGGCACAGGAGGCTACCTTGTTTACAACCACTCGGCATATAAGTGGGTTTTCGATATAAAGGAGGAGTCGGTCTACTGGTGTACCGCCGATGTGGGATGGGTAACCGGCCACAGCTCCATAGTATATGCTCCCCTTTCCCATGGAGCAGCCATCGTCATGTACGACGGGGCTCCTGACTTCCCCACTGTGGACAGGTCTTCTGGGTAGTGTCGGCGAGCCGATAAACCCGGAGGCGTGGTACTGGTATTATAACAACATAGGTCAAGAGAGATGTCCAATCGTGGATACATGGTGGCAGACGGAGACCGGGGGCACAATGCTATCCCCGACACCGGGGATTGAGTCAATGCCTCTTAAGCCGGGCTCTGCGGCTTTTCCATTACCAGGCATAGATGCGGCCGTGGTTGATCCGGAGGGAAAAGAGCTTCCGCCAAATCAGACTGGGCTGCTCATAATAAGGAAGCCCTGGCCAGGTATGCTTCTTGATATCTATGGCGACCCACAGCGTTATAAGGATTCATACTGGTCACGCTTTCCCGGGTCATACTATACCGGCGACTTTGCTATGCGGGACGAGGATGGCTATTTCTGGCTCCTAGGTAGAGCTGATGAGGTTCTAAAGGTGGCCGGACATCGTATCGGCACAGCGGAATTGGAAGACGCCGCCATATCACACCCCGCGGTGACTGAAGCTGCCGTGGCAAGTAAACCGGATGAGATAAAAGGGGATGCTATTGTCCTCTTTGTCACCCTCAAGCATGACGTTACGCCTTCACCTGAGCTGAAGAAGGAGATCAGCAAGCACCTGCGTACTCTCATCGGGCCTATCGCTACCCCTGAGGAGGTCTACTTCGTGGACTCGTTGCCCAAAACGAGAAGCGGCAAGATAATGCGCCGCGTTCTCAAGGCAGTAGCCATGGGACAGAGCCCGGGCGACCTCACTACTCTCGAAGACGAGGCATCGGTAGACGAGGTGATAAAGGCATTCGAAACGATGAAGAAGGCATCTGGCAAAGATAAAAACGAGTAAACTACCAGAGATTAGATAGTTATCTTTCGTTACTATTATTAATTGAGACTACTGAACAAGAAGTGCAGCATACTTTCTGCCGGGGATCTGGGGGTGTCTCCCAGCTTTTTAAAATCCCCCAAGATTGGGGGATTAGGGGGTTGATCGAGATTCTTTCAGCAATCTCTCTATGGTTGATAATTCCCTTGATTCAAGTGGACAGTATGGCCTCTAGCTTGTGTCGCCAATGGCTGGTATAATAATTCACCGGGTGCTGCTACAGCGGCCCTGAGAAATGTTATGACTATTCCGGTAGAGTTCCTACAATCGGTCCCCTATTTTTCCGGGCTCAGTGCTGCTGAACTCGATTCGCTAAGGGAATTCATCTTTGAGAAAAAGACTGAGCGAGGGCAGATGATCCTGGCTGAAGGGGAGCCTGCCGATATTTTATATTTCGTCGCCTCCGGCGCTGTGAAAGTATTCAAGACCTCTGCTGATGGGAAAGAGCAGATTCTGAACATCGTACGCCCGGGAGAGTCCTTCAATGATGTCCCAATCTTTGATGGCGGCCCCAACCCCGCAAGTGCCGAGGCCATGGGGGCAGTTGTTCTTTACAGCATCAGAAGAAGCGAGATCGAGGTTATACTCCGTAATCACCCCCAGGTAGCCCTAAATGTCACTAAGGTTCTGGCAGGACAGGCCCGTCACCTAGGATTACTGGTCGAGGACCTGTCATTCAGACACGTTATAGGACGGGTAGCCAAGATACTCATAGAGTACGCGGGAGATGGTACAGGCCCAAGGCCACGTCTTACCCAACAGGAGATTGCAGCAATGGCCGGAACCGTCCGTGAAGTGGTCGGTAGGTCACTTAAAGCCCTGGAGGAAGAAGGAGCGATAAGATTGGAACACCACCGCATCGTAGTTGCCGATATGGATGCACTTAAAGGCATGGTGGAAGCATATTCTTGAGATATAAGTCACATTCAGCAACACGCTCTAATGATATGATTAGTACATATGGAGGCCGATAGATTGTTTGAAATGCCGGTGATCGACCGACAGAAGTGCGACGGGTGCGGTTTATGTATTAGCGTATGTCACTGCAATATCCTTGTATTAGTCGACAACGTTATAACTGTAGTACCAAAACAGGGCTGTATGACTTGCAAACGATGGTGCAGCAAATGTGAAGACGTATGCCCCAACGCCGCCTTAAGCTGGCCTTTTGAGGTAGTTATCGAGTAGTTCTCCCTTTTTCGCT
>JAAXQM010000090.1 GCA_012974295.1 Dehalococcoidales bacterium | reverse complement strand
GGCGTAGGCATTCCCCCTCTGGACCGGCTGCCGTTGCCGGTACTCGTGGTACCCACAATGGCTGCAGTTTGCAGGTCATAGAGGAAATTTGCTACCACCCCCCTCTCGATGAGGGCTGTCCTCTGGCTGGGCACTCCCTCATCGTCACAGGGGCGGCTGGCGGGGCGATAATTTTGGGTGGCATCGTCCCATATAGAAATCCTCTCATCGAAGATACGCTCTCCTCTCCTGCCTACCAGTGGTGAAGCCCCTTCCACGACCATCTTGCCGTTAACCGCGAGTGCCAAGGGCGAAAGCAGAGCGCTTGCTACGCCTTTAGGGGTCAGTATCACCGGTAATTTCCCCGTTGTTACCGATGCAGTACGTTTCGCAAGCTCTAATTGCTCAATCACCGCATCGGTTATATCCTGGATATCCCTTATCGGACGGCATGAGCTGTTGCTCTCTCCAACAAAGAGCATATCCGTGTCCCGAATCAGTGTCCCTTCTATGCTGATGGAAAAGTGGCTCTTGTGGTAGCTGGCCTCGCCGCCACGGGAGTTTAGAATGTGTACTGTGCCCACGCTCTTGGTAACACCAGCCTCGCAGATCAGCTCCGGGGTGTGGCTACGCAACTTGTCGATAAGCGAGTTGCCCATTTCAACCATATCCTCTATAGCCACGGACTCCACATCATCATCGTAGATCTCAATCTGAGGGTAGTCTTGCGCTGCAGGAAGTGTAAATTTCGCTGCGGCGCCGAACTGTGCAGTCTCTACTGCCATATCGACCAGCGCCTGGGGGTCATCGAGCCTTGTGGTACCAGATAAACCGATCTTCCCATCCTTGACAATGCGCAGGGAGACGGAAGTAGATTCGCTGGTATCTAGCATCTTCAACCGGTTGGCTTCGAAACCGACCGGGACCTCTTTCGACGAGACGAGAAATACCTCTGCCTCCTCAGCCACCTTTTTCGCCCTATTTATTATCTCTTCTATTCCCATCTTTTCCACACTATCTGCTAGTTTCCTCCCACAAGGCACTTCTGAATCCGGATGTGGGGGCTGCCATTGGAGACGGGCAGGGGAGATTGTCCCCCCTTGCCACAACCACCACCCTGGTTCATCTCCAAATCATCACCGATGGAATCGATATTCTCCAGGGTATTAAATACATTACCGCTAAGCATCACGGGTCGGAGTAGCTCTGCTAGCTTGCCATTACGAATCATATAGGCTTCGCCGGCGGAGAAGGTGAACATTTCCATACTGGTCATCCCCCCATACCAGTTTTTCGCATAGACCCCTTCTTTGATGTCGGTTACCATATCTTCGAAGGAGACGTTCTGCGGCTCAATAAGAGTGTTGGTCATGCGAACAATAGGGGGATGGTGATAGTCGAGAGCACGGGCGTTTCCGGTGGGTTTCTCGCCCATTTTAGCCGCGGTCTCGCGGGAATGAAGCCGCCCCACCAGCACCCCCTCCTTAATAAGATAGGTCTTAGTAGCAGGCACCCCCTCATCGTCATATTTATAGCTACCCCGAAATCCGGGGATAGCAGCGCCATCCACTATGTTGAGGTGCTCACCGCCAAACTTCCGTCCTAAAACCATAATCTCCTTCATGCGCTCGTTTTCATAGACAAAATCGGATTCAGAGAGGTGCCCAAAGGCCTCATGGACGAAGACCCCGGCAAGAACCGGGTCAAGGATGACGGTGTATTCCCCTCCCTTCACCTGGGGCGCAGAGAGCAACGCTACAGCTCGCTGGGCTGCCTCCGTCACCTCCTGATGAAGCCCTTCTATAGAACCAAAATCGCCGCTTGAACCCATACTGAGCACTATCTGCTGTACGTTACCGTCCTCCCGGGCGATAACCATGAAGCGTATCGAGACATCTACCCTTGTTTGCTCGATATAACTACCCTCGGAATTGGCGAATACGACCGATTTCTTGCCGTCTCCATAGGCGATTACAGAGGTCTGAATCTTAGGAGTGGCCCAGATGATTTCGTTGTACTCATCCAGGAGCCGTTTTTTCTGCTTCAAAGGAATAGCAGTAGGGCTGTCTCTTATACACATCT
>JAAXQM010000202.1 GCA_012974295.1 Dehalococcoidales bacterium | reverse complement strand
GATTTTACATGAACTGTCGGATTTCTACGGAAACAATGCGGGTTAGTGTTAAATGCCTTAACAGCAATCCTATAGACTGTTATAATGATCAGTAGATATGCAAATCGCTTTTACTTATGGAGAGTGCTGAAATAGTCTTAATCAACCCCCTATATCCCCCAGTATTGGGGGTTTTTAAAGCTGGGGGACACCCCCATACCCCCGGCAGGAAGTATCCTGCACCTCTTTTTCAGCGGTCTCTTAGGGTACATTCTGGAATTCAATAAATGTCTGAAGAGGAAGAAATAAGAGCACAGACCCTGCGGATGCTTGAGGCCCGCTCTAAGGAGCGGGGTGTTCTTATCCCCATCTTACAGGAAATCCAGGCCAAATTTGGTTACCTGCCCCGTGAGGCGATGCTTGAGGCGGCCAACTTCCTTGATATGCCTGAGAGTGAAATCTACTCTGTGGCCACTTTTTATAACCAGTTTCGTTTTGTGCCGCCGGGGAAGCACCAGGTAAAGGTATGCCTGGGCACTGCCTGCCAGATAAAGGGTGGCAAAGTAATACTCGATTCGTGGGAACGGGAGCTTGATATCAGTGTGGGGGAGACGACAGCAGACCGCGAATTCAGCCTGGAGCGAGTCGCCTGTATCGGATGCTGCGCTATGGCCCCGGTGACATCGGTAGATGATAGGGTTGAGAGCAAGGTATCCCCCACCAGAGTCAAAGGGATTCTGCTCTCCTGCGAGCTGGAGAAAGAGAAGGATAGATCTGAAAAACAGCCAGGTTAACCACTCGGCATTTGAACAACTTCGGGAGCGAGCGCTCGCTGAGTGGGATACCATTTCAAATAGCCCCAGGCCGCGTATCACCATTGGCACCGCGACCTGTGGTAAGGCTGCCGGCGCGATGGATATCCTCAAGGCCATCGAGGAGGAACTGGCAGAGAAAAACCTCGACGCTGTTGTCACCGAGGTGGGGTGCATGGGTTACTGTTATGCCGAACCGCTGGTGGTCATTAGCAAGCCAGGTTTCCCCCCGATCTGCTACGCATATGTGACACCGGGAATGGCCTCACGGCTCATCTCCGATTTCATCGTCGGCGACGACCCCTGCTTCGAATTCGCCCTCGGCGCACTTGAGGAGAACGATCTCATCCCCACAATCTTCGATCAACCGAGATTTCACAGTGAGAAGCGCATCCTCCTCAGCCGCTGCGGATACATAAACCCCGAAGATATTAACCAGTATATAGCCAACGGCGGCTATGCAGCTATGATTAAGTCTTTACAAATGGAGCCGCAGGATGTTATTGCAGAGGTCAAACGCTCCCAGCTTAGAGGTCGGGGCGGCGCCGGTTTCCCTGCCGGGGAGAAATGGCAGATGTGCCTCGATGCTGCAGGCACCGCCAGGTATGTTATCTGCAACGCCGACGAGGGTGACCCCGGGGCATTTATGGACCGTGCTCTCATAGAGAGCGACCCGCATTCTATCATCGAGGGCATGATTATGGCTGGCTATGCCATCGGAGCTGCGAAAAGCTATATATATGTTCGTACCGAGTACCCGCTGGCGGTGGAACGTATCGAGACCGCCCTGGACCAGGCAAGGGAACTGGGTTTCCTCGGCGATGATATTATGGAAAGCGGCTTCAGCTTCAATATTGAGGTGATGCGGGGCTCAGGGGCATTCGTTTGCGGCGAGGAAACAGCACTCATCGCATCGCTTGAGGGGAGGCGAGGCTGGCCCCGTTACCGCCCTCCGTTCCCTTCCACCGCAGGCCTGTGGAACCAGCCAACGCTGATAAACAATGTCAAGACGCTGGTATGCGTACCACATATAGTAAACAGTGGCGCGGATTGGTTCGCAAGCATCGGCACATCAACCTCGAAGGGAACAGCTGTCTTCGCCCTAGCAGGTAAGGTGCTCAATACCGGTCTGGTGGAGGTGCCGATGGGCACGACCCTGCGAGAAATCATCTTTGATGTAGGAGGGGGCATCCCCAACAGCCGGAAATTCAAGGCAGTGCAGATTGGAGGCCCCTCGGGCGGCTGTCTCCCCGAGAGCATGCTCGACGTACCTATCGATTTCGACTCGCTCACTGAGGCGGGAGC
>JAAXQM010000225.1 GCA_012974295.1 Dehalococcoidales bacterium | reverse complement strand
GGAACAGGTGTTGACTGCTCCCATTATCGCCTGGCCACTGGGTTTGTTCGACTGCTGTGGTGTCTCCGACGGCGCTTCCGCTGCTATCCTCACCCGCGCGGATATAGCAAAGAAGTTCCGCCCCGACCCGGTGTATATAAAGGCCCTTCAGATATGCGCCAGCCCCACATCGGGACGAATGACTTCTGGATATGACTACACTCATGTCGAGGAGACCTATCGTGCCGGCATAGCTGCCTACGCGGAGGCAGGCATTAAGGATCCCCGCAAGGAAATTAGCATGGCAGAGGTCCACGACTGTTTCTCCATCACCGAGGCGGTTACAATGGAAGACCTACAGTTCAGCCCCAGGGGCAGGGTGAAGGAGGATATCGAGGCGGGCACTTTCCATCTCGACGGCGAGCTGCCGGTGCAACCCGATGGAGGCCTTAAGTGTTTTGGACATCCTATAGGGGCCTCAGGTATTAGGATGATTTATGAGCTGTACCTCCAGCTTCAGGGCAGGGCCGATAAACGTCAGATAAAGGACCCGAAGCTTGGCCTGGCTCATAACATGGGCAACGAGCCCTACGCGCCGGTAGTTAGCGTATGTATGGTGGGACTTTAAAGTTCTATCCTTCACATAGAAATCCGCACTGCATCGATTAAGGGCCTGAATGGACTCCTGACAGCAAGAGCGACGTTTGCCAGCGTCGCGTTTAATCTATTTACGTCGATGAAGTAAACATCGATGTCGCGCCGGTAGCTGAATTCCACTTCTCCAGCTTCGGGAAATACTCTAACCCTCAAATATACATTGTCCCCAGTCTCCTGTCCTAGTCGTTTTTACTTTTGAAATTGGCATCTCGAGATTCAATGCTTCAGTCATTTTCGAACAAACCAACCTTGCCAACATACTACACCTCACTGTCCTCCTTTATAAACTCAATGAGCTTTTCCCTTCCGCTCACGAAAGAATAGTGCGAGCTCTAAATCTATCTTTCCAGCATTGTTTCTGTTTTGGATCATCCTCCTATACGTAGAGGGAAAGCGATTACCTCACACTAAGCACCCTACTAACTTTCGTCCATTAGTGGTTCTTTCTTTTAAATGAATAGAATTGACAAAAAGCAGTTTAATTGTTACAGTGGTAATAGTTAGTGCAATGCTAATATTTATTATATACCTTATAGTAGCTATTAGCCTAAACATGTAATCCAGAGTTAGTACAGGGAGGTTTACATCATGGGTACTGATCTTAACTGGGACGATGAAGTCGATGTGGTTGTGGTTGGATTCGGTGGTGCCGGTGCGTGTGCAGCTATCGAGGCAGCAGATAATGGATCAAGTGTAATGGTGATTGAACGCTTTAGCGGTGGTGGTGCTAGCAAGGCCAGTGGTGGAATTGTATATGCTGGGGGTACCACTCATCAGAAAGAGGCAGGATTTGATGATACACCCGAAAACATGTTCAATTACCTGAAGATGGAAGTGAAAGACGCTGTAAAAGATGAAACACTCAGAACTTTCTGTGAACAAAGTCCGGAAAACATTAACTGGTTGGAAGCGCAGGGTGTTCGCTTCAACTCAGCAACGTGCCCCTACAAGACATGTTATCCACCTGAGGAATACTATCTCTACTATTCTGGCAACGAACCGTTCCCCCCATACAACACCAAAGCCACTCCTGCACCCAGAGGACATCGTCCCGTGGGTAAGGGAATGCCGGGCCCTGTACTCTTTGGCTGTCTCAAGAATTCGGCCCTTGACAGGGAAGTTAAGGTGCAATACCGCAGCAAAGCAAAACGACTCCTCACTGATGAAGGGGGCAACGTCATTGGGCTGGAGTTCTCTGCTATTCCCAAATACAGTGTTTTCTATTGGCTACATAGATGTCTCAGCTATATCAATTACAAAATGCGATACATTTCTATTAGTATCCCTTCACTCAACAACGTCTTCGGTTCACTCTTCGGTTTAATGGAATTATGGGGCCGAACTAAAAGGGTGCGAGCCCGAAAAGGAGTTATCCTGGCAACGGGAGGTTTTATTTTCAATAGGAAGATGGTCAAAGAGATGGCCCCGACCTATATTCCTGGTCCTCCTCTCGGAACACTGGGGGATGATGGCAGTGGTATTGGAATCGGTGAAACGGTGGGAGGAGCTACAGCTCATATGGGCCGAGTTTCAGCCTGGCGTTTCATCACCCCACCGGAGGCCATTGTAAAAGGGATTCTCGTGGATCAACAAGGTGCGCGAATCTGTAATGAGCAATTATACGGGGCTCAAATGGGCGAGGCCATGGTGGAAAAACATGACGGAAAAGCATGGCTGGTAATAGATTCCGAGATCTGGAAGCTGGTACGCCGAGATACGGGATGGGGAAAAGCCACATGGTTCCAAACAATGCTCGCTATGAGCAACCTTTATTTCAACAGGAAGAAAGCCAATTCTATCGAACAGCTTGAAAAGAAGTGCCGAATCAATAGGGGTAAATTGCAGCCAACAATCGATTCATACAATGAAGCTGCACATAAGGGTAGTGAGGATTCCATGGGTAAGATGGCAAGACATGTTCAACCACTCGTCACTCCGCCCTATTATGCTATTGACTGCACTCTAGGCAACAAAGCTTTGCCCTGTGCCACAATTACACTTGGCGGACTGATCGTGGATGAGGAATCATCAGAGGTGAAACGCAAAGATGGCACCATCATTGACGGACTCTATGCGATTGGGAGAACTGCTGCCGGGATACCCTCCAGAGGGTATGTGAGTGGTTTGGCGATAGCTCACTGTGTGTTTTCTGGCAGGCAGGCGGGGAAGCATGCGGCAGCAAAGGCGCGATAAATATACAATAGCCAACCGGGGAATGAAGGGACTAAGGATCGATTATAATCTTGGAGGGCTGGAAGGTTAAAGTATAGCAATCCTGGCAGAGAATCAGGCAATCTGATACAGAATCCTCGTACATACCACTTCTACTATGTTCTACCCACTTGCCATGACCTTCTCTACCTTTGCTTTCCCATACCAGCGGCTCATTACATCTACCATAGTGATCATGAGTAGTTTTCTTACACTCACACCTTCCGCCTGCCCTGCGCCAGGCCTCTCTTAGTACACTGTCGTTAAATACCATGGCACACCTCCCATTGGAGAGTATGCATCATAAGTTAATTAGTTAAGAATGTCAATAGAGCCTAAGGGCTAATGAGCCTAAGGGCTAAGGCAAGCTAAGCCCTGTTCAGTGTCACCTTCTCTTGCATAAGGTGACATTTTCTCAGAACAGTTAATGGGTGACAAAATCATAGAACATCAACATAGAGCCCCCAAAAACTTGACAGAACTACCAAGTTATGTTAATCTCCCATAATTTCCTTATAAGGAGGCGGTGCAGAGTGAAAAGATCTAATATGCTTGTATCGATAGCTATGTGGAATATCATAACACCATTTGTCTTAGCTATCAGTATCATGGCCATACCTGTGTTTTCTTTCCCAAGGCTGTTAAAGAAGTAACTGCTGGTGCACTTCTTATGGTGAATGAAGCAGAATACAAATATATAATCGCTGAGCAAAAAGACACATTGGTTAAAAACAAATGGGCAAGAAGCATATGTGTTTATTGCTCCAATGGGAAAGGAATTGGAAGCAGGGGAAGTTTTCAGTGCGAAGTAGGGCTTTATCCTTCAGCTAATAAGCTGAAATGTAAAAACTATATAGCTCGCCCAAAGGGATGGAAACAAATCCTATAAGCTACACCACGCCAGTAAGACAAGATAGCAGTGAGATGATTGTGTGTATCATGGTTTTACCCCCTGGCAACACATAAGACAATCATTAATATTATACCTTGTTAAATTGGTCTTTAATGAATGAGCTAAATATGCTAGACTAATTTATATTAAGAAAGGAGGAGCGATGAGAAAATTCGCAATCCCAGTAGCGCTATTGCTCGCACTAGCACTGATTCTTGGAACAGTACGTTGTGGTGGAGGAGAAGAAGAGCCAACACCCACACCGACACCCACAGACGAAGCGGTAATACTTGAACTTATCGACGAGCAAACAGCTGCCATGAATGAACTTGATTTTGAGACTGTGTACAATCAGAGGTCACCGAGCTATCGGTCAAGGGTGACGCTGCAAGATTTCGGGACTTTCTTTGAGGCGGCGTATGCTGATGTCATACCATTGATAGAGAGCGGCGAAGCGGAGGTCGTGATCACCGATATGGAGCTTAGTGTCGAAGGTGAGTATGCTTATATGACAGGTGATCTAGGAGTAAATGGAACTGTACTGCTGTCTTATACCGATGAATCCCCCGATATTTGGCAGAAGATAGATGGCACCTGGTACAATCTAGAGACCAACCCATCATTCCCAGGATATGATCCTAGCGAGCTACCTGATTAATTGAAGACATAGTGAATAATTTGATAAGGGGAGCTTCAGCATTGCTTTACTGATGCTCCCCTATAAATGCACTGTCCTGTATCACAATGCTTCGACGGTATAATCATTCTCATTAGAAGCAGACCTACCCAGTTGCTCTCAGCGATATAGGGTAGATTTACTAGCATTTCAACTAGTAAACAAATTTGTACTTAAATATTTTTCTCCCCTATCCGGGAATATAACGACAATTACCCCAGACTTTATACTTTTGGCAACTTCGAGAGTCGCATACAGTGCCGCTCCACTACTCATCCCCACAAAGATTCCTTCCTTCTTAACAATCTGCCTTGCCATCTCAAATGCATCTTCAGTTTCAACCATTATAGTTTTATCAATCTTCGAAGGATCGTATATTGCCGGAACGATTGCCTCTTTCATATTTTTTAGTCCTTGAATGTAGTGACCCTTAACAGGATGAGCGCTAACTATTTTTGTGTCCGGTTTCTTCTCTTTTAAATACTTCCCTACTCCCATAATTGTGCCAGATGTTCCGAGCGATGAAACAAAATAATCAATATCTCCTTTTGTCTGTTTCCATATCTCTTCCGCTGTTGCCTTGTAATGGGCAAGCTTATTATATTCATTGGAAAATTGATCGGGCATAAAATATTTTTCAGGATTTTTACTGAACAGATCTCTTGCTTTAAATATTGCACCATCGGTTCCGAGCTCCGGATTTGTTAGAACCAATTTCCCACCAAAAGCTTGAATAGCTTTTCTTCTTTCAAGGGATACTGCTTTACTCATAACAATTTCAACTTCATATCCCTTAACTGCGCCAATCATTGCTAAACTAATTCCAGTATTACCTGAAGTTGGCTCAAGGATTATCTTTCCCTTGGTGAGTTTTCCTTCTCGTTCCGCCTGTATTATCATTTCCAAGGCAATTCTGTCCTTTATACTGCCTGAAGGATTATCCCCTTCAATTTTTGCATAGATTTTAACGTTTTTATTTGGATTAAGCTCATTAATCCTAATTAGAGGAGTATTTCCAATTTTTTGCAGAATGTTCTCGTATAACATATACTTATTCACACCAGTAAATTATCATTCCTTATATACTTAATCCTCAATAATAGATAAATTCGGATCAGTCAGTAAAACTTACGATTACTAATAATACACAGCAGTGATACATATTGGCAATAGGGAACGGTACCTTGCAGTGTATCAATTGACAAACGACGTTCCAAAGGGTACCCTTTCTGCACGCGATACCGCTTTACAAGCATCGGCTAATTGCATGTGCTTACTGATTCATTTAGGTGTATGAATATGCTCGATTTTAAATATTCAGACGAGAAAACCCATCAAGCCGGTCCACACAAGCACTGGAATGAATCTTTTTATGTCAACTTTTTCGACCCGGCGGGCAATTGGGGAGGTGCATCGCGGATTGGTTTCTCACCAAATCAAGGGTTTGCCGACGGCTTCATCTGCCTTTATTTCCCGAACGGTGCTACAGGGTTTATCCGCACATGGGAGAGTTCCAGTGATCACTTGAATCGCAATTCAGCAGGTCCTATTGAACACGTCTGCGTCAAACCGTTTGAGAAATGGCAACTGCGTTATGCAGGACCGATATATTACTTTGAGGACCCACCTAGTATGGGTGACTTCGCACAAACCATGCTAACAGATTTACCGAAAAGGGAGATTGAGCTGAACCTACAATTTGAGGCAGTTCACAAAGTATTCGACTTTCACGCATCAATGAAGCGTGAATTTATCTCCAGTGGCGATCTATTTAACAAACTCAGACCCAATTATTTTATTGATCATCTAGGGCCAGCGGTGAGAAAAGTGAAGCTTATAAGATTAATGTCGGGGGCTCAACACTACGAACATGCCGGACGAATTGAAGGTACAATCTCAGTTGACGGTGAGATTTATTGTGTCAACGGCTTTGGACAGAGAGATCACTCCTGGGGTGTGCGTGACATGCGGGTTCCCGCTAACTGGCGATGGTTTTCAGGCCAGTTTAAAGACGAACTCTGTTTCAACGCCATCAAGGTTGAATTGCTGGCACTTCGCGCTTCAGGAGGATATGTCTACCACCAGGGGAAGGCCGAAGCACTGAAAAGCTGGTCGTTCAAAGCTGACCTCGATAACTCAGGTCTGTGTGCCAAGAGTGTATCGCTCTCTCTATTCACCAGTTCGGGGAAACGGTTTGACGTTATCGGGGAAATCCTCGAGAATATTCCGGTTAGAGTGAATACGGGCGGATACGTAAGTGTTGTCAACGAAGCCCGAACACGGTTTTCCTGGAATAGCAGTACTGGCTACGGGATTTCAGAGTTCATGGAGCAGATCTCCCCATGATTATCGATCTCACCGATGAGCGAGCGCTAGATAGTGCGTTGACCGGAGGCAAGGCAAGCGAACTTGCCAATTTAATTTCCAATAAGTTTCCCGTACCGCCGGGTTTCGTGATCACCACACAAGCCTTCGAGGCATTTCTTGAAGAGACCGGTTTGGAGGCCGAAATAAACGCGTTTCCGTATCAATCTGCGGAAACTACAACGGATGTCTTAACACAGTTTACTTTATCTATTCAAGATCGTATCCGTAGTTTTCGTCTGCCACAGGCCATATCAAACGAACTTGAGAAACGATTGATCGAATTTCAAGGTGAATTCGTGACCGACGTGCCATGGGCCGTACGATCCTCCGCTATAGCGGAGGATCTACCGGGAGCCAGTTTCGCCGGACAATATGATACGTATTTGGGGCTAGCAGGTATCGATGACATCGGATGCCGCAGGCGTTTGTTTCACCCGTGACCCTGTAACCAGCGATACGGACAAGGTGGTGATAAGCTCTAATTTCGGTCTGGGTGAATCGGTCGTGAGTGGGAGAGTCACGCCAGATATCTTTGTAGTCCATAAAAAAAGCCGTGAGGTGATTCATCGCCACATTTCTAACAAGGAAATAAAAGTTTTACCGGCACCTGGTGGCACCAAGGAAGTGGCGATTGACGAGTCATCGCGGCAGCAAGCCAGCCTTACCGATGACCAAGCTATCGCGGTAGCCAGACTGGCAGCCGAGATCGAGGAGATGGAAAAACGCCCTGTTGATGTGGAGTGGGCTATATTGGACGGAAATGTCTATATATTGCAGTCACGCCCCATAACTGCGCTTCCAAGCACTACGCAACCAAACGCAGGCGCACCACCAGATAGCTGGATTCCTGAATTGAATACACCGGTAGATCCCCGTTATCCCCTTTACTCAAATGGCAACATCAGCGAGATTCTACCCGGCTGCATTACTCCGCTATCGTGGAGCTATATTGGCCCCACTATCGAGCATGCTTTTCGCTCTCAGGGAATTGCTTTAGGCGTCATGGGGGAATCGAGCTCTGAATACCAGGTGCTGGGATTCTTCTATCACCGTCCGTACATGTGTGTCTCTTTTATGGAGGAAGCAGCTGCTCACACTCCCGGCATATCGCCGGATACACTACATGAAGAATTCATCGGCCCACCGGATACAAGGACACCGCCAGTGCATCTTAGCGATTTACGTCCCGATAGATGGCCTACGATCGTCAGGGTAGTGCTGACTATTATACGCAAGACAAAGTCACTGTCATCGGATACAGAAGAATGTGAGGAGAATATAAACCGTCAACGGGAGGAGTCCACACCAGAAGCGCTGAAGGACTGGACTGACGATCGCCTTATAGAGGGGGTTAGCTTCTCCAAAGCGATGGCGTGGGTATCAGATGTGCACATCTGGGCGTCTACCTTCGCCGTTCTGTATTTCGATTTGTTGAGGAAACAAACTAAGGCTTGGCTTAATGATGAAAAAGGTTCATTGGCCGCTCAGATGGTTACGGGTATCGGCACTTTGCCGAGTGCTAACCCTGCTTTTGGCTTATACGACCTAGCTAAGATGGTAATGTCGAGTCCAGAAATTAGCAACCTCTTCACATCAAACAGTGACAATGAGAGCCTGCTTGACTTAATCAACACCGATGCGAACAAAAAGGACTTTAAGACATCGCTCGAGGAATTCCTGACTTTGCACGGGCACCGTGCTGTTTGCGAGGCGGAGTTTCGAAGTCCCACGTGGCGGGAGGATCCAACACAGATTATCGGCCTTATACGTAATTACCTGCAGCCTGGTGTAAAGCCACCTGAAGAACTGCGCATCAGACAGGAACGAACACGTGATGAAGCAATGAAGCAGGTGGACAGGTTGCCACAACCCAAACGGTTCATAATGAAGCGAGTACTAAAGGCGGCACGTCGCAACATCGAGTTTCGCGAGGGACTGAAAGACCTGATCGTACTGCGCTCGGACCGGTTCAGACGAATCTATGCTGAGATCCGCACCCGGCTCCTGGACCGGGGCTGGCTTTATGATCCCGACGACCTCTTTTTTCTCATGTGGAAAGAGGTTAGAGACCTGCTCAATGGCAAGCTGAGCCCCGAGGTGGCAAAGGAAATCATTTCCCGGCGGCGTCAGGACTTCGAATGGTGCCAGATGGTGCATGTACCTAAAATTATAAATGGCAAAGCGATAGTAGTTAAGCCGGATGAGTTCCCCTCCGAACAGCAGTTGCAGGGTATGGGCGTCAGCCCAGGCAAGGTTGAAGGTCGCGCACGGGTGATTCTCGACCCACGCGTGGAATCACATATTGAACCAGGAGAGATTCTCATTGCCCCGGTCACCGACGCGGGTTGGACGCCATTATTTATAAATGCCGGTGGTTTGATCGTCGATATAGGCGGTTTGCTCTCCCACGGATCCATTGTCGCCCGGGAATATGGTCTACCGGCTGTGGTTGGAGTGGCCGACGCTACCAGACGTATTAAAACTGGCGAGCGTATTTATCTCGATGGAAGTACCGGACTCGTTATCAAATTGGATTAGACAGTTATATCCGCAACATCTACCGGAGTGCCTATATCTTTTTTTCAGTATCTTCTCTAGATAACCGTTGACAGAGGTCATCCATAGTGTTAGCATGCTCATACTAATTCTTATCTGTTATCCATCGGTTAGGTGGCATCCGTTGTACGTGGCGACTAGCCACTTCTCGTTGAAATTACCGCTATATGTAATGTTGACTCTCTATGCAGGCTCCCTTGGGTATTCTCAGGCTGCGGTGAATTCGCCCTTACTGCAGGGAAGGATTCAAGTCGAGCAACGAGAGGGGAGCGCGTGCTGAATATCGTCGTTGCTGTTAAGCAGGTCCTTGACCCCGAGGCTCCGCCTTCTATCTTCAAGATCGACCCGGAGGCGAAACGGGTTATTCCCGCAGCCGGTATCCCTCCAGTTCTAAACCCTTACGATGAGAATGCTCTGGAGGCTGCTCTCAGGATCAAAGATATTCACCAGAGCAGGATAACGGCAATAAGCATGGGGGCAAAGCTAGCTAAGGCTGTGCTGAGGAAGTGTCTGGCTGCCGGTGCCGACGAGCTAATTATGCTAGAGGACCAGGCTTTTGGTAGCTTAGACGGTAACACCACAGCCTACATATTGGCAACAGCTATAACCAAGATAGGATATGACCTTGTCCTTACCGGCAGGCAGGCGGCGGATACCGACGCTGGCCAGGTTGGCTCGGGTATCGCCGAGTTTCTCGGAATCCCTGCTGTCACCATCGCCCGAAAGGTGGAAGTCGACAATGGCAAGCTGAGGGTGGAACGGGTGGTTTCAGATGGCTACCAGGTAGTCGAAACACCGCTTCCGGCCCTGGTTACGGTGAGTCATGAGCTTGGTCAGCTACGGAATGTTGCTTTACGACAGCTTATGGCTGCTCAGGATAAACCTATTCAAGCCTGGGGGTATCAGGACGTCGGCATTGAGGCATTGCCGGTGAAGCGTACGAGCATGATAGACCTTTATATACCGCGGAGGGAATCTAAATGTGAAATTGTTAATGGCAATAATGAGGAAGAAGCAGCAGCAAATCTAGCCCTCAGACTCAGTGAGTCGAGGATTATATGAAGCTGTATAAGGAGAAGGAGGCGAGCAATGCCCGAAAAAGAAGAGCTTGCAGCAATTGTTGGCGGTGAAAATGTTTCCGATACGCCGGAGGCCCTTGAAGCCTATTCAAGGGACGAGAGCTTCGTTCGCCGGATGAAGCCTCAGTTTGTAGCTAGACCAGAAAATGTCGCTGAGGTACAGGAAATCGTGAAGTGGGCTAACAGTACGGGTACGCCCCTAATCCCGGTGAGCTCCGGCCCACCTCACTTCCGGGGCGATACTGTGCCGAGCCTGGGAGGGGTTGTCGTTGACCTAAGCCGCATGAAAAGGATCATCAGGATCAACCGCAGAAATCGGGTAGCAATGGTTGAGCCGGGAGTAACCTTCGCGGAACTCCAGCTAGAACTGAAAAAAGAAGGGATGAGGCTTCCCATGCCACTAAGTCCTCGAAGCTCCAAATCAGTGATAGGTAGCTGCCTTGAAAGGGAACCCACCATGATACCCAAGTATCAGTGGGACATCTCCGACCCTCTGCTGTGCACCGAGGTGGTCTTCGGTACCGGCGACCTGTTCCGGACCGGAGAGGCAGCGGGGCCTGGGAGTCTGGAAGACCAGTGGGCATCGGGGCAGGCCCAAACCAATGCGATGGGTCCCTTTCAGGTCGACTTCTTCAGGCTCATCCAGGGGTCTCAGGGAACCATGGGGATCCTCACATGGGCCACGGTGAAATGTGAGCTTCTGCCACAGCTGCAGAAAACTTTTCTGGTAGCGTCCCAGAAACTGGAGGATCTACTGGATTTTACTTACAAATTGCTATGGGCGAGGTTGGGTGACGAGCTGCTCATACTCAACAATTTTAACCTGGCTACCCTCTTGGCGAAGAACCCGGATGAAATCAAGTCGCTGCGGGAAACGTTACCTCCATGGGTGCTTATCGTGTGTGTAGCGGGCTATGAAAGGCTTCCCCAGGAACGGGTTGACTATCAGGAAAAGGATGTCATGGATACAGCACAGAGCTTTGGTGTTACGCCCGTGACAGCAATCGACGGGGTCCAGGGGAGTGATATCCTGGAAGCGTTGTCGACCGTTTCCGCTGAACCGTACTGGAAGCTCAGATATAAGGGGGGATGCCATGATATCTTTTTCCTCACCACGCTGGGGAAAACCCCAGAGTTCATTGCCTGCATGGATCAGATGGCGGCAGAAGCGGGACATCCAGGTACAGACTTCGGTGTCTATCTGCAACCGCAGATTCAAGGGCGCGCCTGTCACTGCGAATTTAATTTGAGCTACGATCCGGCCAACCCCAAAGAGTTGGAGAAGGTCCGAAAGCTATTTTTCGATGCGAGCAAAGCGTTAATGGGAATGGGAGGATTCTTCTCCAGGCCTTACGGGCCGTGGGCAGAAATGGCCTACGGCAGAGATGGACAGAGTGCCATGGCTCTGAGAAAAGTCAAGGGGATCTTTGACCCCAACAATGTAATGAACCCGGGTAAACTGTGCTTCTAGGGGGAAAGATATGATATTACAGGATTATCGAATAGATTTACAGAGATGCAGCCGATGCTCACTATGCAAATGGTTACCACTGTCACAGATAAAAAGCTGGAGGTTCGCCAATGCGTGTCCCAGCATGGTATGGGGTAATTTCCATGCCTACTCGGCCGGGGGCAAGATGATTGCTGCGCTGGCTCTATTAGATGGCCGGATAGACTACACGGACAAGCTTGTGGAGATATTATACCAGTGCCAGATGGATGGCGCATGCGACGTATCGTGTAAGGTGAACAGGGATCTGGACCCGCTGGAGGTGATGCTGGAGCTCAGGGCAAAATGCGTTGAGGAAGGCCAGGTACTACCAGCTCATATGGTAATGATCGAAAGCCTGAAGAGCGATGATAATACACTTGGTGAGCCAAAAGCCGAGCGAGGCAAATGGGCCGAAGGCCTGGACGTCAAGGATATAACCAAGGATAAGGCGGATGTCCTCTACTTTGCGGGGTGTAGATATTCTTTTGACCAGGATCTACGTAAAATTGCCAGAGATGCACTATCCCTTCTGATGAAGGCGGGCGTTGATGTGGGAATTTCGGGGAAGGAGGAGGCATGCTGTGGTGGTCGGGCATTTGAGATCGGCTATCGCGGGGAGCTAACCAAATATGCCGAGCATAATTTGGAAACCTGGAAAGCCGCAGGCGTGCGCACGGTTGTAACCCCCTGCTCTGATTGCTATGGCACTTTCAAATTCCACTATGCTCGACTTGGCAAGGAGATGAATTTTGAAGTTCTACATATC
>JAAXQM010000221.1 GCA_012974295.1 Dehalococcoidales bacterium | reverse complement strand
CCACTAAATAATACATGGCATGCGATAACAGCCATAAAAGGAAGCAATGGTACCCATCTTTGGCAGGAGTCAGTCACTGGTAACAATGCTTATACTCAGGTTGAGGAAGTTGGCGACTTGAATAACGATAGCATACCAGATGTCTTCTTGTTTACCGAGGTTGGTCCTGACAGCGCTAGAACAGCCAATTGGATGTCTGTGAAGGGAAGCGATGGCACCCACTTCTGGCAGCATTCCAAGACCGGTAATGGTACCAATGTATGGGCAGACAATGTCGGAGATGTGGATGGCGATAGCAAGCCGGATTTCCTTCTAACAACCAGCGTAAATAACGTAGGAGACAGTAGGACAGCTCAAGCGATAATGAAGTCAGGAAGCGACGGCACAAATTTATGGCAGACGGTCTCACACACTGGCAGCAATGCTCTAGTCTGGCTAGAGGATGTTGGTGATTTGGATGGTGATGGCCTTGCGGATGTACTAGTTGGTTTAAGTTACGGTCTAATAAGTGAGAAGTCTGTCTATATGCGGGCATATCGGGGATACGATGGCTACTATTTCTGGCTTGAAGTTATCCATTCTGAGCAGGCAGAAATTTGGGCGGTTGTGGTTGAAGACCTCGATGGTGATGGCAATCAAGATGCTTTAGTACATCTTGGAGAAGGTCCAGATAGCAACAGGACAATTGAGTTTATCGCCAGGAGAGGCAGTGGTGGAACGGACTTCTGGCAACAATCGATAACAGGTGAGGATGTAGATATATGGGGGCTGGGAGTTGATGACATCGATGGTGACGGAAAAACAGATGTCTTAGTGACTCAGAGTTCTATGACAGCTTTCGGAATGTTATATCAAATCATAGCGAAGCAGGGTTATTCTGGTACTCAACTATGGGTGGCTGAATCGGACCCGGCGATTAGACTTGCCTATCACCAAACAACTGGGCCTATGGGTGGCCCAGTGGATAATGACCTGGATGGTGATGGGAAGACAGAAATAGTCCTTTTTATTGATGGAGAGGTACGTGGGATTGGGATTGATATTCCACCTCCCCCTATATATGGTAGCTGGGAATTTGGTGCTGCACCAACCGTTGATGGTGTTTTCGACCAAGCGGAATGGACAGGACCTGAGCTGTCTGGTAGATTTCCAATTCCCATCAATGTCTACTTCAGCAATGACGACGCCTTCCTCTATGTCTGCGTCGATGCCGCCGATGAGTCAGATGGCGACTTTACCCAGGATGAGAATGACCATTGCCTCCTTATGTTTGATACTAACCATGATGAAGTCATAAGTGCAGGGCACGAAGACCTGTTCCACATTTCTGCAAATGGATTAAACTGGCATAATGTTCCAGAATCAGATGGAGTCGCCTATTGGGTCCGACATTGCGATTTCGATGCTCACGCTGGATTGGAGGGAGTAGTAGGTTTCGGAACCAGTCCAAATTCACCAATCAATCATAGGATTTATGAATTCCAGATCCCCTTAAGCCTGCTAGGTGCTTCCCCAGGGGATACCATCGGATTCGCATCACCTATAGAGCCAGAGAGCATTCCTTTCGATTTTTCCAGACCACAGGGATTCAGGCATAATATTTGGCCGCAAGATGCTACAGCCAGTGATATGGCCACATGGGGAGACCTAGTCCTTGCACCATCTGCAACTGCACCTGTACCCACCGTATCACAGTGGGGCATGATAGCAATGGGAATCCTGTTGGCTGCAGCCCTTATATGGTCGGTCAGGAGAAGGTGGATTGTCAGCGCTGGCAAGAGTTAGGAGAAGCTAGAATAGTTATCCCTATTAAGAAATTACGAGGGGCTACCCGATAATGGGTGGCCCCTTTTTCATACCAGCGCAACCTCATGATATATTTTTTCAACTACATTCTGCACGCACACCTTTGCAGCTACTGCTATCAACTTGCATCCTAATGAACCCCTACCCATTGACAACAATCCCTCAGTCGACTAGGATGTTTCCGCCAGTAATCAGCACATAATTCAAACAGCCGGAAAGAAAATGAAATGCTCAAATTGCCGGTTTGAGAACCCTGATGACGCTGACCTCTGTGTAGAATGTGGTGCATCGATAGAATTTCATTACCCGAGAACCGGGGCAATTACAGTCAGGAGGTCGAAATGCCCGACGAGACATTTGATGCGGTAATAATAGGAGGAGGTACGAAGGCACTCTATCTTGCTATGTATCTGGTCAGATATGGCGGCCTGAGTGTTGGCATATTTGAGCGGAGACACGAAATCGGCGGTGCCCTGGCCACTGAGGAAACGGCAGCCCCGGGATTCCGTGGCAATACCCATGCCAACTTGATGTTGACCCCCTACCATGTAGCCCTCTATCGCGATTTTCCTGAGGTCTGGGACTATGGCCTTCAGTTCGACCAGTACCTGTGTTCCACAGGGGCCGTCTTCAGGTCTAACAATACCTGCCTCGCCATCTACAGCGAGAAACACGACCCGACTCAGGAGCGCTCGGCGAAGGAAATCGCCCGATTCTCCGAGAAGGATGCCGATAGCTGGCTCAGACTATGGGGATTGTACCAGAGTGATGAAATGCAGAGAGTCCTGATGGACAATATTACCATTCCGTGGGATGAGAGGGCAGCGATGCCGGAGGTGGGGGAGAGACAGCTGGCTGTCGCTGGAAAGCTGATGGAGGCCGGCTATCTCCCTGACCAATTGATAATGGCGTCCAGCGGTATGCGGTGGGCACGGGAGTACTGGGAGAGCAAGGAGATGCAATACGTCCATATGAGGTGGTTTCTTTCGGCAGGGATGGATGTTAATGACGCCGGATTGGGGTTGCTCGCCTTCTACACTGCACCGCAACTCCCGGTATTCGGCTTCATCAGAGGCGGAACACACCAGGCTGCTCACGCTGCCCACCAATTCTTGGTGCGGAACGGATGTAAATTCTTTACCCACTCCGAAGTAGAAAAGGTCACCATAGAAAACGGAGCAGCCACCGGCATTCGGCTCACCGATGGCAGCGAGATTAAAGCGAGAAAGATGGTGGTGGCCGCCGGCATGAATCCGGCGCAGCTCTGCTTCGATCTGATAGGCAGAGAGTATATCGACGATAAGCTGACAAAGCGCGTGGAGGCGCTGGAGGATACCTTCGGTTGCCTGATGTGGTACACGTTCGCTATACATGATGCTCTTAATTACACAGCAGAGGAATTTAATCCGGACATCCATGAGACACTCTGGCTGGGGCTGGCAGAGACTCCTGACCCTGAGCATATCGCCAGGGAGTGCAAGTACGCCAAGCTGGGTATCTTTCCACCACTGGATGACTTCTGCCCCACTGTCATGTGCCACAGCCTGGTGGACCCGTCATATGCGCCTTCTGGGAAGCATGTTGTGCAGAACGAGCAAATGGCTCCACCTGCCACATATCACACCGAGCGGGAGTGGTTGGAAATCAAGAAGAAATACGCCGAGGATCTGGTAACCTACTGGCAGAGGCATGCCCCTAATATGACCTGGGATAACATCATTGGCGTCGACACCAATTCTCCTTATGATCACAATCGTATGAAGAACTTCCAGCCCAATGGGACATGGGCAGGGATTGATCGGCCCGCATTCCAGCTTTTGGATAACACTAGGCCTACTCCTGAGCTGCACAATCACAGAACCCCGATAAAGAACCTCTATGCCACGGGGGGCTGCTGGTTCCCGGGCTCAAATATGTCGTCATGGGAGTCCTACACCTGCTACAGAGTCATCGCCAATGACATGGATTTGGGTAAACCGTGGAAGGAACCGGGCAAAGAGGAGCCGGATTCCCTGGTTGCGCAGTTACGGGCTACAGCCCAGAGAGTGCGAGACCAGTTCAAGTGACCTGCCCCCAACAGTGAAAGCCTATCCCCACTATACCGCCAGCGTAGCCTTGCCTTGCCCGATAGGGCTACGCCCCGGGGCTCGCGGCTTTGGGTGGTAACGCCAACTCCAGACGTGATACAATAATCGCGGGCTGGTCAAAACCGGACATAAAATGAATACCGAGACCGAAAATATGAAACTTGAAGATTTGGGCTACAACGCATTTTTTCAATCAAACATGAGCGTTTTGGGGTTAACAGATTATGTGGTTGTTAGAGTTATCGCTGAATATAAAGAGGTATATAGGGTAAAGGGTATAAACGGCGAATATTTGGCGAAAATAACCGGAAAACAGATTTTCAATGCCACAAAAAGAGAGGATTATCCTGCTGTAGGAGATTGGGTAGTTATAACCGAACTTGATAATGACAGGGCGGTCATTCACAAGATTCTGCCGAGACAGACAATACTAAGGAAAAAATATAGCGACAAACAAGAAACTCAGGTCATTGCCGCAAATGTTGATGTCGCATTCATTACCGAATCAGTGGATAGGGATTATAATCTCAATCGTCTTGAAAGATATTTTGTTTTAGTAAACGAAGGAAATATTAAGCCGACTATCATATTAAATAAAATTGACTTGATTTCAGAGACAGAAATTGAAGCAAAGATGGGCAAAATAAAAAACAGATTCGATGACGTTGATGTCATTCCAACCAGCACGATTACTGAACAAGGCTTGGACGAATTGGTGAGTTGCATAGAGAAAGGGAAAACTTTCTGCTTTCTTGGTTCGTCCGGGGTAGGAAAATCATCCTTGATAAATAAATTGCTCGGAAGAAACACTATTAAAATAAGGGAGATTAGCCACTATAGCGGCAAAGGAAAGCACACTACGACGGGAAGAGAGATGTATTTTTTGGATAATAGCGGAATTGTAATTGATAATCCTGGAATGAGAGAAGTCGGGATAGCGGACGCAAGTGCTGGTATAGGAGATGTATTTGGAGAAATAACAACCTTATCAAATAAATGTAAATATATCGATTGCACGCATACGCACGAACCTGGCTGTGCCGTCTTGAAAGCCATTGAAGCTAAGAATTTTGATGAGGATAAGTATTTGAATTACGTTAAATTGACAAAAGAGAGTGAATATTACGAGATGACACAGTTAGAAAAAAGAAGAAAAGATCGCAAATTTGGACAATTCATAAAAAAGGCGTCGAAACAATTAAAGAAATAGGAACTTCAATTACACACCGCTTTTTCTTTGGATAAAGACTGCTGAAATACGTGCAGACAATCCCATCCCCCTCCCCCTTTGAAGCAGCGTAGCCTTGCCTAGCCCGATGGGGCTACGCCCCCCTGCTGGCAAGTGAATGTAAAGAGGCAGGGTGTTTATATTAAAAGATTACCCTGCCTTTTTGTTCGCACCGGGAGTGTAAGAGCATTTTACGTAGTAGGTACTCCCTCTTGGACAGATGCCTTTCCCGAGCTACTAACTGAATGATAGAGTGAAGCGAATGCGAGACCTACCAACATAATAGATATTATGATTCCCACAATGAAGCAGAGCAGCCCTGCGATACAGATAGGAATTGCCAGCAAGCCGATAAAGAATACTTTCCACGCATGCCCGCCAGTCATTCGCCAACTCTCCTCAATCGCTTCCATTACCCCCATTTTTCTGTCTACCACGAGGTAAGGTGTGAAGGCTAACTTACAGGCAAATATGATTCCTGGTACTATCAATAGAACTAAACCAATGATAATGATTACACCTACGAATAAACTGGCTAAAACAGCATTCCAGTAGTTTTTAAAGGCTGCAAACATATCTTTTATTTCAAGCTTGTCCCCCCTCGCTGCCTTAAGGAAGGCAAATGTCACACCATATTGCACAGGCCCCTCAACTAAAATGCCGTAGATAAATGCGAGAAAGCCTAATATACCCGCGGCAGTAGCACCCTGTACCCATTCATTCATTCCGGTGGGAATACCAATGATGCATCCAATGAGACCGATTACGAACAGCGCGATGAAATACTTCCAGAGTTGTCGCCATCCGTTCTTATAGGCCGAACCTACCCCCGGTACCAGCGTAACAGAGTTCTTTTGGACGTTATTATCCTGCATATCGACAGTCCTCCTATTAGTCTTTCTCCGGTACGAAAAACTCCTGCATGGTTAATGCTATAGCTGCCTATTTGAAGGACTATACATCACGATGGTAGGTTTGTCAACGCGCCCCCCCTCGTCCCCTTCGGATACAATAGGGCTTGCGGCTTCGGCAGCGCTATAGGGGAGCTAGGATGGCAATGTTTTCGGTAATAAGAAAGGAGCTACTCGTTGAGAGTAGCACATGTAAAATGATTGGCTAGGGTTGAAATGAATCGCAGTGGCAGTCTATTTGTAATAATCTTAGACTCCTTTTACATACCCATTCTCTCGGAACCAGTTAACTGCTTTCTCTATAGTTGTTTTAACAGGTGTCTGGGGGAGACCCAGTTCGTTCACAGCTTTGGAGACATCATAATAGGTGTATTTACTTGCAAATCGCACGCCAGGCGGTGTTAATACTGGGGGCTTATGGGTTATGTTAGAACCAAATTTATACATATATGCCATGGCAATAGCCGCTGAGTACGGTATTTTGAATCTCGGCGGTTGAACGCCTGACACTTCCCCTATAAGCCCAAAGAAGTCCTTCAAGGATAGATTCTCATTACCCAAGACATACCTCTCGCCAATTCTACCCTTCTGAGCAGCTAGAATATGTCCTCTAGCTACATCCTCAACATCTACAATGTTCGTTCCACCATCCACATATGCAGGCATTTTCTTATTAAGGACGTCTAGTATTATCTTCCCAGTGGGAGTTGGCTTGATATCACGCACACCAGTAACCCCAGTCGGATTTACTATGACTACCGGAAGGCCCTTATCACAAAACTTCTTTGCTTCGACCTCTCCCAGGTACTTTGACCTGATATAGTGATCTCCAGTATTCCAGAGATTGAATTCTGTATCCTCATTAGCCAGCTTATTTGGCCCAGAACTGCCTATGGCGGCAATGCTACTGGTATAAACTACCTTTTCAATACCCTGCTCCAGGGCTGCGTTCAAGGCAATCTTTGTGCCCTCTACGTTAATGTCATAGAGTACTTTACTATCTGGTGTCCAAAGAACGTATAGTGCCGCTGCTTGATAGAAGGTGTCACAACCTTGGAGCGCTGCTTTCACAGATTCACCGTCCCGAATATCGCCATAAGCTTTTTCTACATCAAGACCATCAATGTTTCTGGTGTCGCTGTTCTCCCGCACCATGACTTTTACTTCTATGTTGTCATTTAATAACTCTCTGACTAGACTTGAACCTATTAGCCCTGTGGCTCCGGTTACTAATGTCTTCATTTTGATCCTCCTATACCAGTTTTCTATCGTACCTGGATTAAAACAAAGGTGATACTAATGATAATACTAACGCCAATACCATACTTAACATAAAATAGGACAATGCCCAATCTAACTAGCTATCTCTGATATGCTCTTGTTTACTGTTTACGCCCTGTCTCTTATACACATCT
>JAAXQM010000091.1 GCA_012974295.1 Dehalococcoidales bacterium | reverse complement strand
CCACCGAATATGTTGATAAAAATTGCTTTGACATTGGGGTCGCTAAGTATCATTTTTAGCGCTTGGAGCACTTGTCCGGCTGTAGCGCCTCCGCCAACGTCAAGGAAGTTAGCAGGCTCAGCGCCGTGATGTTTGATAATATCCATAGTAGACATCGCTAGCCCTGCACCATTAACCAGACATCCAATATTGCCCTCTAGTTTTACAAAGCTTATTCCCCACTTCTTCGCTTCAAGCTCAGTTGGGTCTTCTTCTGCTGGATCGTGCATCTTTTCAATATCCGGGTGTCTGAACAGTGCGTTATCATCGAAATTCATCTTAGCATCGAGTGCAAGTACATCGCCGTCATTAGTGATTATCAATGGGTTAATCTCAAGAAGTGAGCAATCGTTATCTATAAATGCGTTATATAAGCCTAGTATAAGCTTTACTGCTTTATTTACAGTTTTGCCTTTCAGTCCAAGAAAATAGGCTATTTTCCTGCACTGGAAAGGTAGGAGTCCGACTGTGGGATCTATGTATTGTTTTAATATTTTTTCAGGATTAGTACGTGCTACCTCTTCTATTTCCATGCCGCCTTCCTGACTTGCCATTATAACTATATTTTCAGTAGCTCTGTCAATTACCATTCCGAGATAGAGCTCAGTTGCAATGTTGGAGGCTTCTTCTACGAGTACTTTGCTGACTAATTTCCCTTCAGGCCCGGTTTGGTGGGTAACAAGGGTCATGCCCAATATCTCTGAAGCCAGGCGCTTTACATCTTCAAGCACATTAGCAAGCTTAACACCACCTCCCTTCCCTCTCCCCCCTGCATGTATCTGGGCTTTAACAATGAATTTCTCTACACTAAGGTTTTTTGCTATCTGTTCAGCTTCATCTTCGTGTAACGCTACTTTTCCCATAGGTACTGCAACTCCGTATTTTAAAAGTAGCTCCTTTGCCTGATACTCGTGAATGTTCACTCTAATATTCTCCTTAGGATTAGTTAAAAACGAACAGTTTTGTTAGTTCCCTTTAATTTTATTCATTATCCACTGAAGCGGATCAAAATAAGTGTCTGCAACTCTTTCTTTTAAAGGAATAATTGCGTTATCTGTAATGTGAATACCCTCAGGGCATACATCTGTACAGCACTTTGTAATATTACAATACCCAATACCCGCGGCCTCTCTCAGCATTTCCTTTCTATCCCCGGTGTCTAGAGGATGCATTTCAAGCTCTGCAATTTTAATCATCATGCGGGGGCCGAAAAACTCATTCTTTTTGTTATGGTTTCTAAGTATATGACATACATCCTGGCACAAGAAACATTCAATGCATTTACGGAATTCCTGGCTTCGTTCAACATCTATTTGCTGCATTTTCCAATCGGTATCTTCCGGATATTGAAATGGGGGGATCTTCTTTCTAACCTCATAGTTCCATGATACATCAGTTACAAGGTCCTTCATTATAGGAAATGCTTTAAGAGGATGAACGGTAATCGGCTTATCAAGCGGAAGCGTGTCAAGTCTCGTCTTACAGGTGAGCTTGGGCATACCGTTTATCTCTGCACTACAAGAGCCGCACTTGCCCGCCTTACAGTTCCATCTAACAGCCAAATCTCCGGCGTAATTGGCCTGAACAAAGAAAATAGCGTCAAGCACGACCATTCCCTCTTCAATAGGCACATCGTATTCGACTTCCTGTCCCCCATTTGAATCTCCCCTGTAGATTCTAAGTTTGGCTACTGACATTTATTTATAATCCCCCTCTACAATCCTCTTTAGTTCCTCAGGCATTTGAGGGAGAGGAGATGTGCTAAATTTCATATCACCGTTATCTTTTGAGATTACTGAATTTACTGTGCCCCACTTTTCGTCATTATATTCGGGGAAGTCCACACGGCTGTGAGCCCCTCTGCTCTCTTCACGTTTATGAGCGCATCTGGCGATTGCCTCAGAGACTATGAGCATTGATTTAAGGTCTTTACAGAGGTGCCAGCCCGGGTTGTACATCCTGGAGCCTTCTATCTTAAGCTGGGATGCTCTTTCTTTGAGAACATGTATTTCTTCTATTCCTTCATGAAGTTTCTCTTCTGTCCTAAATACTCCTACATAATCACCC
>JAAXQM010000062.1 GCA_012974295.1 Dehalococcoidales bacterium | reverse complement strand
ATGCACTATCCCTTCTGATGAAGGCGGGCGTTGATGTGGGAATTTCGGGGAAGGAGGAGGCATGCTGTGGCGGTCGGGCATTTGAGATCGGCTATCGCGGGGAGCTAACCAAATATGCCGAGCATAATATGGAAACCTGGAATGCCGCAGGCGTGCGCACGGTTGTAACCCCCTGCTCCGATTGCTATGGCACTTTCAAATTCCACTATGCTCGACTTGGCAAGGAGATGAATTTTGAAGTACTGCACATCACTGAATACCTTGACCGCTTGATTAAAGAAGGTACTTTAAAGCCGACTAAAAAAGTGCCGATGCAGGTCACGTATCACGATCCGTGTCATTTGGGCAGGTTGTCGGAACCTTTTATACCCTGGGAGGGTGTTGAGAGGAAAGTCCTGGGACAGGTGATCGTTAAGGACCCTCCCAAAGAGTACCGGCGGGGCACCAGCGGAATCTATGAACCGCCCCGGGATGTACTTCGCAGCATCCCCGGGCTCGAGATTGTTGAGATGGAGCGCATTAAGGAATACGCCTGGTGCTGTGGCGCCGGGGGCGGGGTAAAGGAGGCCTATCCCGAATTTGCCCTCAGTACCGCTGATGAACGAATAGAGGAGGCGATGGCTACCGGGGCTGAAGCCCTGGTAACCTCCTGTTCCTGGTGTGAGAGGAATTTCAGGGATGCTCTGGAGCGAAGTGGTGCCAATATCAAGCTGTACGATGTGGTAGAACTGCTTATCGAAGCACTGTAAGAATCTGGATCAAGGAGTGGAAAATGGCTTTACGAAAAAATGTGTATCGAATACTGGAAGATATTGTGGGTCAGCAGAACATCTCTGAAGAGCCTTTTATTCTGGATACCTATGCGTTCCAGTGGCTGGCGGAGACTATCTCTGGCACGAAGTTTTGCACCAGGCCCGAGGCCGTGTTACTGCCCTGTAATGTAGAGGAGGTCCAGGCAATAATCAAGGTATGCAACAGGTACGGGATACGTTACAAAGCGTTCAGCACCGGTTGGGGCCCGTGGAATACCGTTGGAGGCGAAGGGGTTATCCAGCTGGATCTCAGAAGGATGAACAGTATCGTTGAGATAGATGAGAAGAACATGTACGCGGTGGTCGAACCCTATGTAATAGGGTCGCAGCTCCAGGTTGAGGCTATGAAGAAGGGGCTTAACTGCCACATGGTTGGGGCAGGAGCGAATTGCTCCATCCTGGCGAGCGCCACATCAATGGCTGGTTACGGGCTGACGGGAATCTTCATGGGGTACAGCAATTCTAACGTATTAGGGGTGGAATGGGTCCTGCCCGATGGGGAAATATTGAGGCTTGGTTCTCTGGGATCGGGAGATGGTTGGTTCTGCGGAGACGGGCCGGGGCCGAGCCTGCGAGGCATTATGCGAGGTATGGTTGGAGCGTTGGGAGGACTCGGTGTATTCACAAAATGTGGAGTCAAGCTGTATCCGTGGTATGGGCCACCCACCACCCCAATGGAGGGCATTCACCCGCTGAATGGGATGCCGATCCCGGAAAATTACCTGGCACACAGCCTCACCTTTCCAAGCTGGGAAGCACTTGCGGACGCAGTCTATAGAATCGGGGAGGCTGAGATAGGTTACGTTATGGGGAGAGCTCTGCCCCCCGGTTTGATACCTGTGATCAGTATCAGCTCAGCAGCGGATTATACTCAAATGCTGCAGATGGTTAAGATGGATGAGTTCAAGTACGCTATCCAGATCATTCTGGGCGCCAACTCTGCCCGGGAGCTGGAGTACCAGAAGAGGGCTGTGGAAGATATCTTATCAGAAACGGGAGGTAAGATAATACAAATGATGGAGGAGCCGTCCGTTAAAAATATACTCTTCCGCCATCTTATCAAGTCAGAAGGGATTTCCAGGGTTTTCCAGCTGGCAGGGACCTTTGCCACATCTCTGGGTGCTGGAACATCATGGGACACCGCCGTGGCTACGGGCAAGATCGGGGAGCAGTTGAAAAGGAAGTATATCGACCGGGGCGCTATCGCTGACGATGGAGGTGATCTTGCCTGGGGAGGAACGTATCAGCAGGGTCGATTCGGACACCTTGAGGAGATCATAATGTATGATTTCCAGGATGCCGACTCCTTGAAAGGCGCAGATGAATATGTTGAGGAGTCTGCGCAAACAGCGATAGATAAAAGCCTGGGGCAGCCGATATCGATTGTACGGGGTATGGCGGAACAGTTTGGGCCGAGCAGTTGCGATTACCATATCTGGATGAAAAAGATTAAAAAGGCGTTTGATCCTAATACTACATCGGATCCCAGCTTCTATATCGAGCCGGAGGCATAAAGGAGGTGCGATGATTTTACACATAGCATTCTTAGCGTCAATCAATTCCGTAACTCGTGGAAGGAGGTCAAATGAGTAACTATGATTTGATAATAGTGGGCGGCGGACCGGGAGGAAGCGCCGCTGCCAAGGAGGCCGCCGATGCCGGGCTCAAGGTGGTCATCCTCGAACGGGGTCGCTTCTGCGGGGAGAAGAACTCATCGGGTTTTGGCCTCGCGCCCAAGGCCGCTCGGGATTTCGATTACATTAAGGATCTGGACGTACCATCGTTGTGGTCTACGAAATTCGGTGTAATGCATATAGTCGAGCCCATGCCATCCAACTCCGATCGCATGACCTGGGGTCTGACTCCCCCAAAGCGTAACAGCTATCCTCAGGCCAGCGAATATATGGTGCAGATGATGTACCGGCCTGAATTCGACCAGTGGATGGTGGAGAAAGCCATTTCAGCTGGTGCGGAGCTCAAGCTCGCCACTCTGGCACGTGACGTAATCAAAGATGGGGAGAACATTGTCGGTGTGGTTGACCATCATGGCAACGAGTACCGTGCGCCGGTGGTTATCGCGGCCGATGGCGCCCACTCCCTGATGGCCCAGAAGGGAGGGCTCAGGAGAAAGTGGGACAAAGACCAGATTACAGTGCTGGCTACAGTCGATTTCGAGGCTGACCCGGAGCGGATCGCCGAATACTGCGGTGACACGAATGTCCATATATTTATGGGCCCGGAACGCGGCGGATACTGCACTATCTGCCGGGACGGATTTCACATCGGCTCCCGCCCTGCGAAAACGCTTCAGAACGAAATCGACTCTGGCAAGAATCTTTCTACGAGGTCGGTAATAGATAACGTGCAGCTAGATTTCGTCCAGCGACTTATCAAAGCCACTCGTGCCCGTCCTCGCGAGTTTCAACTTCATTTTCTGCCCTGGCTAAAGACGTTCAATGAAAGGATCTACAGCGGTGGTCTGATGCTTACCGGAGACGCCGCAGGAGTACCGGAACCGTTCATGGCTGAGGGTGTATGGCAGGCAATGTATTCATCAAGGCTGGCAGCCCAGGTCGCCGTGCGCGCTCATAAGGACAAGGATTTCTCCAAGGAGTACCTCAAGCAGTACATGGAGGAGCTTAAGGCATCGCCTGTGGGTATTGACTTCACGTCCGGGACTGTACTCAGGGACTTCTTCTCCCAGTGGACCTCCCAGACCTTCTACGAGTTTTTCGATAATCTGGCAGACGCCATGTTCTACGGTATGCTGACCTTTGCCGAACCACACGCTCACGGCATGCTGCGAGTGCCAGCAATCATGGTGGATATGATACCGCAAATGCTATTCATGGCACGCTATTACTTCCCCACCGCCGAGGAAGCCTCAAGAGAAAAGATCACTGGTTTTCTAGCCGGCGCCAAGATGATGGCCCCCATGCTGAAGGGTATTATGCAGCCGCCCGCAGGAGGAGAGTAATAATGGAGAAGTACTCGATAAAAAAGAGAGACCTCGTGACCGTTATCGAATCGCCCGTGGACTTCATCTCGGTCGACCATGAGAAGTGCGTGGGCTGTAAGGACTGCGTAATAATATGCGGCATGGATCTGTGGAAGATCCGTGACAGCAAAGCAGTGCTAGAACCAGACTATAAGAAGTTCTGCACCGAGTGCGCGTCATGCTATACCGTTTGTGGCTACGACGCGATCGAATTTACTTTCCCGCCAGCAGGATATGGGATCGTCTACGAAAGGGGTTAATTTTACCGCTGTTTTATTGTGAAGTATTATGTGAGACTGATGACATAGTCTTAGTCACACTAATCTACAATCCTGTGGTATTCTTAAAGTTGAGGGAATCCCCAAGACGTCAACCCCGATATAGTTGGGCTAACTCTTTTTCGTTGGACTCTATGTAATATTAATTCCTTCTAATCACAAATTGGTGGACAGGACGTGCATATGAGAATTGACTTCCTTCACACCCGGCATCTTTCTGACTAACTCCTTAATCTTATCCGCATCATTCAATGACCCCACCGTCCCCTCAATGGTGATAACATTCGCGTCTGCCTCGATTTCAATTCCACCATCTGAGATGCCTTTGCTCCCTGCGAGTGCGGCTCTAACCTCGGTGCTTAGTAACATGTCATCCATAACCTTTTTCGACTCTTGAGTTACCTTAAACTTATCCAGGCCTGCTATTTGACATACAATATCACATGCGTCGTTAATACCTATATGCTCAAGATTAATAATAATATCGTGTAGTGAAGGATCTGACCAATCTGCGTGATACAGAAATCTTGTCCATTTTACCCTTTTCTCATCGATTTTCTGGACGAATTCCATCGCTTTTTCCCTGCTCAAATTCTGGCGTTCCATAGCTGCTTTTATGCGGAATTCCATATCTGCGATGACCCTGACCCTCACGACGTTAGGAAGCCCCCTGAGTAGTAAATGACCCGCAAGTCCGTGATACACCACCCTGTCATCCTTAACCTCTTTACATAGGTCTGCCCGAATGTAAGCAAGATAGTGAGCCCTGTCCTCAGTAGTACGATGCAGGAATCCCGGTGGTTCAGCAAGGGCTTTGGACAGCTTCTCCAGTTGCACACCATATTGCTTGGCAGCCTCTACTAATACCTCCCTGGATATACAACGATAGCCAAGTTTTTCCGCAATGCATTCAGCCAGGATCTGCCCACCGCTAAATGTTCCCCTGGATATGGTAATAATAGCCATCAAACCCTCCCATTCTCTGTACTTTGATTATAATTAGCTGGTAACAATATGGCAACAAGTACGTGAGGCAGTAAGTTCACTTTCCTGTAGATATCGAAGTGAGGCAGTATTTTGGGTCTTGCGGTATGGCTGTTATTAAAGACAGCCTTACTCGAGAGTTATTACACCTATAGCACTCAAGGTTAGAATTATTGCAATGATTAGCGCCAGCACAGCATACAGCTTTTCCCTGCTGCGCACTGTCCCCACAAATGCTCCCCACATGCCGACGACCGCTGCACAACAGATAATGGCCACCCCGACCATAGCTATAACATCTCCGTGAGAGAGCAGATCAAAATTCAGGTACCAGTGTCCCTCCGGCAAATGGCCAACGCAGGAAGCCTCTGCCCAGACCTCCTCAACCACTTTGCCTTCCCAAAGACTGTCAAGAAGGATTTCCGTATCAAAACAGCCGCCCGATATAAAGTACATTGACATACCGACTATTGCCACTAGAATTCCAACGATAACAATCCAGTAGCAAATAGTCCCGTAGATTACGCCTGAAATAGGCGGCTTTGGATGTTCATTTTCCATGGCATTCCACCTGCTTTAACCTGTTTTTGCTCCCTGTGGCAATAAATTAATAGCCAGTTCTGCCTCTTCCACTGCCTCCTACGAAGAACCTAGTCTGCTAACGCCGTCCAGTATCAGTTTAATCCCTGCGCCGGCCATTACCGCTATGATTAGCCAGCGAACAAACCCCGCCTTGATTTTGATCATTATCTTCGCACCTATTATCGTGCCAATAACCATACCGATAACGCACGGCACTGCAAACAGCGCGAAGATTGCTCCATCCTTCATATACGGCCAGACAGCAGCGGTATCACCAATTCCGATCAGTACCTTGCTGGATGCAGCCGCCACCTTAAGAGGAGCAAGCATAGCCAGGTTCAACGTCGGAACCATGGCCCAACCAGCCCCCAATCCGAAGAGCCCTGAGACCAATCCGACAAAGCAGAAGATCAGAATCCCAACAGGCGCTCTTTTAACCTTGTAATATACTACCTTGCCTAATGACTGCTCGTAATAGGATGTCGCCAGGGCCAGCCTTTCGGTGATACTATCTACATTCTTAATCTCTGGATACTCAACCTTCCTGCCACCGAAGAATATCAGCGCTGCTATGCCGATTATAAGGATACCCAGTGACAGCCTTATTATGGCCTCTCCTGTCTCACCCGCCGTTTCCTGGATATAACCCGCCAGCAGGGCCCCTATAACCGCGAAGATAGCATAGGGTACTCCCGCCAGAAGAAGCAGCCTTATGTTCGCCAGGCCCCTATTTAAAAAGGGCCGGGCTGCGATCAGTGACCCGGCCATAGCCACCAATAACCCCGTCCCTCTGATTATGAAGGAGTCTATCGGTGTAAAACCCATCATCAATGGTGTAAACACAACCCCGCCACCTACGCCACCGAGCACGGCGATCATACCTATCACTATGCTTATCGCTAAAAATGTAAAGAAAAACTCTATTGCACTAAGTTCCATAATACAATCTCCCTATACCTGCTTCAGCAAACTCCACTATTACCGTTACGTCGCTGATCCCCACTTCTTGGCAGATATTACCTTCTCTATCTACCCGGCTGCATCGACCAATAGGCTTATTCTTGAGTACGCCATAATGCCTAGAACCTCTATCAGACTCAGGATATACGTTCAAAGTGGCTCAGGGTCGTGGGTAAATCATCACGAAAATGGTAAGCATCCGGACCTAAGAGCGTGCAGAGACCGTGCTGCTTGTCGGGTTGAGACTGTGGGCTATCTTAAACATAATAAGAGGCCACCGAAAAAGAGGTGCAGGATACTTCCTGTCGGGGATCTGGGGGTGTCCCCCAACTTTAAAAAGTCCCCCAAGATTGGGGGATTAGGGGGTTGATACAGACTATTTCAGGAGTCTCGAAAAGATCAGCGCCACCTTGCCGATAACCATGTAGGGGTGTGCTAGGACTCCCGAGCGCTGTTGTGAAAAGAAGTTGACCTGAAACTAGCCACCTGAGCTCCTGATAAGGAAAAGGCGGCGTACTGGCTACGGAACTCAATCCTCTATCTCTAGGTTATCCGAAAATCAGCCAGAGCAGCGGTATGCGGCTCAGTTATTAGTAACGGATTTCTTAATTTACACGCTAAGATATTGACTTTTCGGGCGGATAGTGATACAAACGAACTATACATGCTCCTCCCCGGGTACTGCTTGCTTGCTAAGAACTTTGGAGGATTGGAGAAACTAATATAAACATGTCTAGGACTAGGATAGGATCAGTACTTGTTCTGCTTGCAATAGTCCTCCTCTTGATTGCCGCACTCCCGACAGCGGTGCTGGCGGAATCAACCCCTATGCTTGCTTGGGGTACTGTTACCCTTAATGGCGGTCAGGCACCATTGGGTACAAAAGTCGATATCTACGTAGGTGCAGATACCACGCCCAGCGGATCAGGTACGGTAACCGAACCCGGTCAGTAC